>NZ_JBDGDM010000027.1:0-61029 GCF_040908885.1 Ruminococcus sp. RTP21358st1_G6_RTP21358_211008 | reverse complement strand
CTATTTAGTTTTCAAGGAGCGAAATTAAATAAGCAGAATCATAACGATTTTAAGTTGACACTATATTGCTAGCATTGGGGACAGACCCCTTTTGTTCTGATCACGGTTTCCTTTTTGCGTATCTGGGGGAACTGCAAGCAGGGCTTTCATATCTTTATCCTGAATGATCTGTTTTTCTTTTTTTGCTTCCTTTATAAAGGGTACATGAGATGCAGATAACGCTATCGACTGAAGAAAAATATCCATATTAGCCGCATACCACAAATAAGCCCGCAGTGTTGCAAGAGAAATGGTCTCCTCATCCATTTTCTTCCCGTTTCCGTTGATCAGCTTGATCGCATACTCACAATGTAATAATCTCTTCTAACGGCGTCTTCTGGAATGCCAATATATCCAGCTGTTATACTACAAAGATCTCGAAAATCCTCTTCATTCTCATGCAGTCTCATATATTTCCTCCATGGTTGGAATTGCATAAACAGACATTGATGATAAAAATTGTTTTAATGAGTTATTAACATTTAGATACTCCAAAAAGGATTCCAAAAAAGCAATTGTTGCCTTTTTATATTTCATATGCTCCAGGACATAGACCGCAGCTTTATCAGAATAAGACTGTGCAAACTTCTCCATATAAGTAATCAGCGCTTTTTTGTTTACATCTTCTATCTTAGAATAATTTTGAAGAATCTCCAGAGTTTCAATTACTGCTACGCGCTCTTCATTCAGATCACAAGAGATATTTTTTACAACCACATTCTGAATTGTTTTCCTTTTCCCTGGCACATGATTTGAAAAAACTTCCGTCTGCTTACTTATTTGTGTAGTAAGTCCTTTCTCGTTATACAGTTTATAGCCTACAACCAATCCCTTCTGATTCCCAATGTAATGAGTAACAATATCCTGCTCTCTGATCGGAACAATTCCAAATCTGGATTTCTTCGGCTTATAATATAACCCTTTAGTCAAATGGACAAGTGAACCACTTTGGCAGAAGCGTTCAAGTGTTTTATAAAATGCTGCTTCTGTCATGTCATCTGCCAAGAAAGTATATATACGGCTTGCTTCAATTACAGTATTCTCTTTAATATTGCAAAGAAACAATTCTATCCGCTCTCTACTATTCATCACTCCTGCTCCTTCTAATTATTTTATTTAAATAATAAACAGACATAGATCGAATGTCAAGTAGATTTTGTTTTTACTCGACATTCAGATGCTGCAAACTTATAACAATTTAATCGCTAAATATTCTATACGAAATTATTATATTATAACTTATCTTATACACACCACCACCGCCCGGCACACGCCAGGCGGCAACATCCACGGCATCCAGCCCTTATCCGGCCACATACCCATTTTCTTTAATTACATTCACAACCATATCCACATACTTCTGGCAGATTTCTTCACTCTCCGCTTCCACCATAACACGTACAACCGGCTCTGTTCCGGACTCACGGACGAGAATTCTTCCGGTATCGCCCAGTTCCTCAGTAACCTTCTTCACAGCTGCCTGCACATCTGCGTCATCTTGCGCTGCCTTCTTGTCGGTCACTCTCACATTGGTGAGCACCTGGGGATAAACGGTGAAGCCTTCTGAAAGTTCGCTGAGCTTTTTCTTTCTAGCCATCATAACTTCCATAATCTTCAGACTGGTAAGGATTCCGTCCCCAGTGCTGGCGTATTTGCTGAAAATAATATGTCCGCTCTGCTCACCGCCGATACGGCAGCCGTTTTTCATCATGTACTCATATACATATTTGTCTCCCACGGCTGTTTTCGCGTAGTCGATTCCAAGCTCATCAAAGGCCTTGTACAGACCGAAGTTGGACATGACGGTGGTGACAACGGTGTTAGTCAGCAGCTTGCCGCGCTCTTTCATGTACTTTCCGTAGATGTAGAGAATGTGGTCGCCAGTAATCACATTGCCCTTCTCGTCCACGCAGAGACAGCGGTCTGCATCGCCGTCATAGGCAAAACCAACGTCCATTCCGTTCTCCACCACGTATTTCTGCAGTCCCCCGATATGGGTAGAACCGGCATTGTTGTTGATGTTGGTGCCATCCGGCTGGGCATTGATCACGTAGGTTTTGGCACCGAGAGCGTCAAAAACAGCCTTGGCAATGTTCCAGGAGCTTCCGTTGGCACAGTCCAGCGCCACCTTCACGCCGCGGAAGGAATAGACACCCAGAGAGATCAGATAACCTATGTAACGGTTTCTTCCGGAAACATAGTCTACTGTACAGCCGATTTTTTCCTTCTTTGCAAAAGGAATCTCCTCCCATTTCTGCCCGAAGACTTCCAGATTTCCATCCAGATAGGCTTCCACAAGGGAAATGGTCTCCTCGTCCATCTTCTCCCCGTTTCCGTTGATCAACTTGATTCCATTGTCAAAATATGGATTGTGGCTTGCGGAGATCATAATACCGCAGTCAAATTCATCCACTCTTGCCACATAAGCCACAGAAGGTGTGGTCGTGACATGGAGAAGATATGCATCCGCACCGGAAGCCACCAGTCCGCCAACCAGTGTATACTCGAACATATAGCTGGAACGGCGGGTATCCTTTCCTATTATGATACGCGCCGGCGTGTCGTCACCGTTCCGGCGTTTCAGTTCTCCGTAATACCAGCCGAGAAAACGGCCTACTTTATATGCATGATCTGCTGTCAGGTTTTCGTTTGCCTCTCCACGGAAGCCATCTGTACCAAAATATTTTCCCATTTTTATAACCTCATCCTGTTGTTTTTCCCCCGAAAAACATCTGCCGTTTCTGCTCACCGCACTCATAAGACTGCTGCAAATTTACTCTACTGTAACGCTCTTTGCTAGATTTCTCGGCTTATCCACGTCAAGTCCCTTTGCCACGCTGACGTAATATCCCATAAGCTGTAACGGAATCACCGCAAGGCTTGTGGCAAAGCACTCCTCTATCTTTGGAACATAAACGGTAAAGGAAGCAGTATCTTCAATATTATAATTTCCATAGGTAGTCAGCCCCATGAGATAAGCTCCGCGGCTTTTGCACTCTACCATATTGGAAATAGTTTTCTCATAAAGCTCAGACTGGGTGAGCACTCCGATCACAAGAGTGCCATCCTCAATGAGACTGATAGTGCCATGCTTCAGCTCTCCTGCAGCATAAGCCTCAGAATGGATGTAACTGATCTCTTTCATTTTCAGGCTGCCTTCCAGGCTGATGGCATAATCAAGTCCACGTCCGATGAAAAACACATCCCTGGCATTGGCCTGTTTGGCAGCAAACCACTGGATCCGCTCCTTGTCGTCCAGGATCTTCTGGATTTGCTCAGGAAGACACTGAAGCTGGGAGATAAGATCCTGATAGCGTCCCTGGGAAATACATCCCCGCACCAGTGCAAACTGAACGGCAAGGCAATAGCCGGCGATCAGCTGGGTGCTGTAGGCTTTCGTTGTGGCAACTGCAATCTCCGGACCGGCAAGGGTATAAAATACATTATCTGCTTCCCGGGCAATGGAGCTTCCCACCACATTGACAATTCCAAGGGTTTTCAGCCCCTTCTTTTTCGCAAGACGGAGGGCTGCAAGGCTGTCTGCCGTCTCGCCGGACTGGCTGATCACGATCACCAGACCGTTGGGATCCAGAGGCATGCTGCGGTAACGGAACTCAGATGCCAGATCCACACGTACCGGCAGCTGCGCCAGATCCTCCAGCACATACTGGCATGCCACACCTACATGATAGGCAGAACCACATGCCACAATATATATCTGGGAAAAAGACTGAAGCTCTTCCTCAGTAAGTCCCACAGAAGACAAGTCGATAGCCCCATCCTTTAATACGGAATTCAACGTATCCTGAACGGCTTTTGGCTGCTCATGGATTTCCTTCAGCATGAAATGCTCGTAGCCTGCTTTTTCAGCTGCTTCTGCATCCCATTTGATCTGAGTTGGCTTTTTCTCAATCTCATCTCCGTCCAGATTGTAAAAGGTAACTGCCCCATTTGCCAGACGTGCCATCTCCAGATTTCCGATATAATAAACATTGCGGGTATATTTCAAAATCGCCGGAACATCAGAAGCCACATAGCAGTCTCCGTTCTCCACGCCGATGATCATAGGACTGTCCTTGCGGGCAACGTAAATCTCTCCCGGATAATCCTGGAACATAACCGCCAGGGCATAGGAACCGCGGATACGGACCATGGCATGGTTGATGGCATCCACCGGAGTATGCTCGTATTTCTTGTAATAGTAATCGATGAGCTTCACTGCCACTTCGGTGTCTGTGGAAGAATAAAACTCATAGTCTTTACGAAGGAGCTTATTCTTCAGTTCCTGGTAATTCTCAATGATACCATTGTGAACACCGACCACATTTCCATCCTCAGAGGTATGTGGATGGGCGTTGGTCTCAGAAGGCTCCCCATGGGTAGCCCAACGGGTGTGACCGATACCACAGGTACCAGCCAGAGCATGACCATGATCGGTTTTCTCTGATAAAGCTTTCAGGCGACCTTTCGCCTTTACGATTTTCGTTTTGTTCTCACCGTCCCGAACGGCAAGACCAGCTGAGTCATAGCCACGGTATTCCAGTTTCGATAAACCATCCAACAGGATGGGCGCGGCCTGGGAATGGCCGGTGTAGGATACGATACCACACATAAAATTTGTTCTCTCCTCTATAACTGTTTAGTCAATTCCATACTCTTCCAAGAGTTTTTGGCGAAAAGCGGGATCTTCAAGGGCACGCTTTAGGTCGTCAATGCGGTTGTCATTCAACAGAGCTTTGGTAAGTCGCTGTTCATGTTCTGCACCGATCTGGATTCCTTCAACTCGTCCCTTTTCCTGTAAATCCCGAAGTCCCTTACAAACATTCACCGTTTCTTCCTCTTCTTTTCTTTCTATCTTCATTCCAGTCATCTCCTCCATTCCACGGACAGCTACCAACACTAAACTTTTCTCCTTTGTAAATCATATGGTTGAACACATCCGCAAAAACCTCTGTGTCTTCCATGTACTCTTTTGTGATGATATCCTTTTTTCCCATGGATTTCACCACCTTCTATTATTTGTTTTTCAGAAGAGCTTATGTAGGTTTGAAACTCTTATGATGTATATAGGATAGCATGCTGTTTCCTTTTCTGGAAGAAAAATATATTGGAAAAGTATGAAATTTATTTAATAAGTTTTTTAGAAAACTTTTAGGAATTTCACTCTGCCTTTATGGGGACAGACCCCTTTTATTTAGCATGGTTGATGGCATCAACCGGAGTATGCTCATATTTCTTATAATAGTAATCGATGAGCTTCACTGCCACTTCCGTGTCTGTGGAGGAATAGAACGTATAGCCCTTTCGATCCAGCTTATTCTTCAATTCCTGGTAATTCTCAATGATACCGTTATGAACCCCAACCACATTTCCATCATCAGAAGTATGTGGATGGGCGTTGGTCTCAGACGGCTCCCCATGAGTCGCCCAACGGGTATGACCGATACCACAGTTTCCAACCAGAGCATGACCGTGATCTGTTTTCTCTGATAATGCTTTCAGACGACCTTTCGCCTTTACGATTTTTGTCTTGTTCTCCCCATCACGAACTGCAAGACCGGCTGAATCATAGCCGCGGTATTCCAGTTTCGATAAACCATCCAGAAGAATGGGCGCGGCCTGGGAATGGCCGGTGTAGGATATGATTCCACACATATATGTTGTTCTCCTTAATTATATTGTCAATGGAAAATAGCTATTTTCCTAATGTACCTTCAATTTTATAAATCCAAAATACTGCGGCAAGACCTCATTTCTTACTTACCGCAGTATTTTTCCCAAACACTTTTATTATGCCACTTTTCCCAACAAAATTAGATCATATCCCAAGTAAGGATAGTATCTTCCTCTAAATCTTGCACTACTTTACGTCCAACAACAATCTCAACATATTCAGGTGAAATTCCCGTTCCCGGACGTTTAGGCATTAAATCTTCTGCTTTAATCGTTTCTCCAGCTTTCATATTTCTTGTCAAAACAAGTGATCTACGCGCTTCCCTTCTCGGAATAGCCTCACACTCAAGCACCGTTTTCTCTTCAGAACCAAGTACAGTGTCAATCCATTTAAAGTTACTAATTGCCTTTTTAAAATCTTCTGGATCTCCTGCATGATAATGATCGTTTCCTGGAAGTGTCTTATCCAATGTGAAATGTTTTTCAATTACTTCTGCACCGAGCATATACGCAACTGCTAAAGTCATCATTGTATCATCCGGAGCGACATGATCACTAAAACCAACTCTTACATCTGGAAAATCTTTTTTAAGAGTCTTAATTATTCTTAAATTGGCATCTTTTGGATCTGTTGGATATGAAAGAACACAATGAAAAATAACAATATCCTTACATCCAGCTTCCTTCAACACTCTTATTGCCACATCGACTTCGGACAAATAAGCAGCACCAACAGACATATATACTGGTTTTCCTTTCGAACCAATATGACGAATAAATGGAAGATTTGAAAGGTCTGAAGAAGAAATCTTATAGAAATCGACCATATCTTCAAGATAATCCGCTGATGCATAATCAAAAGGTGTTGATGTAAAATCCATACCCTTAGCGTGCGTGTAGTCACAGAGTTCTCTATACTCAGCTTCTCCAAAACTGTCGTGCTTTAAGAACAACTCATACTGAGTTTTTGTTGGTTCTTTAGTTGTATCCCAATAAGCAGGTGAATTTTTTGAAACAATTGTACCGGCTTTATATGATTGGAATTTTGCACAATCAATACCAACTTCTGCTGCCTTATCAATATAAAGTTTTGCGGCAGCAAGTGGTGAAATTCCCAAGACTTTAGCGGTATCATAAAAATTAACTCCCATCTCAGCAATTACATATGGTTTATTCATTATAGCCATCTCCTTTATTATTAAATATATTATTAATTTTAATTTCTAAATTATCTATAAATTGAACTCTTACATTACTTTCAATTATTTTAAATATATTGCAACGTAGAATACCTATAAACAAAGCCAAAGAAAACACTAACACTCCTATCAGAATATCGTATATAGGAAACAATTTCTTACTTAATAGCATTTTAATTGGAAAAGCAACGCTCCAAAGCCACTCATAAACAAAATGATTCATATGAAATAAATAAATATCAAACGATCCTTTAGCACATGAATTAATATATTTGTTTGACCTTGACGGATGCTCTAATACAAAAATCGTCACACCAATCGCCGCCATTATCATAGGTAAACTTTCACCATTCATCCAAAACGTTGAATAATGAATTATTGTACTGTTTTCTAAAAATGCTCCTAGTAATATGATTGCCAATGAACTAAAAATCAGCCATGAGAAACCAATGATAATAAATCCAATAGACAACCCTTTCGAATTTTTTATATACCCCTTTTTATAAAAACCTATGATAAAATAAATAAGAACAAATAATAAAACATGACTTTCATCATAATACGGTTTTGCCTTTGGCAAAAAAGTTACTGGTAATGTAACTAATATCAATAATACAAATATTAAATATTTATACTGCTTTTCTATCAACCTATTAATCAAATTATTTATAAACGGAGAAAGTAATATAATAGCGACATATGCCGTAACATACCAATACGCTTTATAGCTTATAGGAAATACAACTTCTAAAATATCACCAACTCCGACAGCTTTAAAATGCAATATAGTATTTAAAAGAAAAAATGTGAGCCCATAAAAAAAAGTATGCTTCCAAACACTTATTACTTTCTGTACTTTAAACTTGCTATCTATAAGAAAATAAGCACTAATTGCCATAAAACAATTTGCTCCAAATTTTCCACCTATATAAAACAAATTTGCAATAATCAAATTAATCGAAGCAGGTTGCTCTAACGCCCCCCATATAATACGGAATGATGAAGTATAATTACAAACATACATATCATTCTCAATAACTCAATATTTGAATTTCTATTAAATTGTTTAGATTCCATTTATTAATCCCATTACCCTTCTACGTCCTCCACGAAGATCATGGCTCAAAAGCATATTATGAAAATGTAGTCTACTTTCCTTTGACATAGAAAGATACATTTTCAAATTACTTTCAATTATTTCATCAGCCGGATTTAATCCAATATAAGTAAATCCATTTTCATTGCAGACAAATCCATGCTTTTCTTCTCTCTGATTTTGAGCCATTGAAATAGATGGAATACCCAAAATAGCAAGTTCATATCCAGTTCTTCCTCTTGATGTGACCCCAATATCACAACTACTCATAAGTTCCGGCATATTTGAAACATCGTAAAGAACTTCAATATTGTCATATTTATTAAATTCTAACAAAGCATCAACATTATGTTTAGCTCTTCCAAGAACAACTATGAAATGATAATTCTTATATTCTGGTTTGATTATCATATTTAAAATTCTGTCCGAATAATTCTGTGGGTCCGCTCCGCCAAAAGAAATAAACACTCGCTTTACACTATCCTTAATTTCAATCGGTTCATAAAACATAAAGGTTTTTCCGGATATGTAATACTTTTCTCCTGCATAAACTTGCGAAAATTCGGTTTCATGAAAAAGTGCATTAAATACAAGATCCGCCTTAATAATACCTTCTCCATCATCTTCAAAATTAATAATTTTCGCGTTTGGAAGAACTGTTCTAAGCCCAATCATATAATCAATCGTTGTAGTAAGAATATCATTAATAAATATTGTATAATTGTTTTTCTTACATTTTTCAAACAATTCCGCAATTCCATTAACAGGTATTAAATTATGAGTTGTTTTCCCAAATACTTTCGGATTGGTCTGATTAATGTCATAATATATATCTGGTTTTACATAAAATTCATCTGCAATCTCTAGAGCTCGATAAATATGACCAATTCCACGTTTGTTATTTCCATTTACATAAATTGCAACTCTCTGACGTTCTAGCGTTGCCGCTACACTTCTAAGATCCTCAAATGTATCAACATCCTGAGACTCATCTTCCGGAACCTCATAAACATCAACATTGACACCTATTCTTGTTTTCGGTGTAACTACTGATGCTTTTGAAATGACAAATGCTCCCGTCTCCATATAACAAGGTGGTAAATATTGTCTATTCAATCGTTCTTTATAGTTAGGAATCTTCTTTCCATCTTTCTCTCCCCAGGATAAATGAGGTGAGTTAATTGCTGAGATAACTGTATCCAATCCATTATTAACCGTATACTCAATTGCATGATCCAGTGTAATTACACGGAGAGTTGGAGAAGTTGGTTGCATAGTCACAATATAATCCCAATGTTCATTAATAGGAACTGCATCAGCAACAACTGCATCTAAGGTAACAGCATCACCACACAACGAAGCATCTCTCCATTTTATCTTTGCACCCATCTGTTCCGCAATGATTTTCACCTCTGGCGAATCTGTCGATACAATTACATCTGTAATCATCTTAGATTTAAGCGCATTTTTGATTGAATAGTAAATCAATGGATGACCGCCAATAATTCTTATATTTTTATTTGGGATACCTTTTGATCCAGCCCTTGCCGGAATAACTGCTAAAATTTTCATCTTCGCCTCCATATTAAAAAATACTTTTATTTTTAACTATATTCCAAACCAAATACACACCAACTATAGCCGCTATTCCCCATCTTATAATCAACAAATTCTGTACTATATAAAATAATATAACGGCCATTAATATAATTCCAATAGGTTTAATAAAAAACAATATACCATAAGGATACTGTAATTCATCCTGCATTTTTCTCGCACAAAGCTGATGGAACACAAACAACAAAACATATGAAATCAAAGTTGCAATTGCCGCCCCGCATAACTCATACTTTGGTATCAATAATGCATTTAAAACAATATTTACAACCGCCGCCGCAGTTGTTCCAATAGCAATCCATTTTGTCTTTCTAAGATAAAGTTCAAAGTTTACACCAAATGAATAAAGAAACGTAAAAAATATCGAAAGAACTATTAATGGAATTAAATTAATTCCACCCCAATAATTTTTGTCCGCAAATAATCTTACAAATTCCGGAGATACAAACATAAATCCCAAACATAAACATAGAAACAATTTACAATACCTGTTTGATCTGACTTTTATCATTTCATAATTGCCATCTTTTGTATAACTATAATAAATTGGAACCCATGTATTATTTAATGCTGTATATATAGAATTCAGTATATGAACAAAAGTAACAATAAAACTATATATTCCAACTAAGCCATCATCTATTAATTGTTTTTGAATCATTATTTTATCTGTTTGCCCCAATACAATTTGTGAAACCCCATGAAAAACTAATGGTATACATATTGGTAAACAAAACATCCAATATTTTTTTAAATTTCTAAACGCATTTCCTTTTCCAAAAATTGTAAACAACACATAAATTGCACAAATAATATATGGAACAGATATACTTAATATTCGTACTACATATGGTTCAAGGCCAATGGTACTTTGATTTTTTACACCGAAATAGGATAAACCAATCATCGATATAGAAATTATCAATGCCATCAAACAACTATATTGTGACTTTCTTAAATAAACATATTTAATATTTGCAAAGTTAAAAGCAAAGGAACCAAAACTATAACACAGCATTAAAACAATCAAAGACGGTGATAATTCTGAAAATGCTGAAAATGGATCTATAAAAATTATTGATATTATTAAAACCAAAATAAAGAAACAAACTGCCAAAAGCATTATGCTTGACAAGTAATTATTTCTTTCTTTTTCATCAATATGGACAAACGCTGTTCCAATGCTTCCTTGTATATTAAGACCAACTATTATAGCAAAGAATAACGCATATGCCTGAAATATAGAAACCTTCCCATAATCTGAAGTTGATAAAAATCTTGTAAAAATCATTATCAATACAAAGTTGGTTCCATTTAATATTAACTGAGATAATATATTAAATATCGCCTGGAAATTATCTTTTTTCATTTAACCCAACTCCATCAATCCTATTTTTAATAATGTTTTCTATTTCTTCAAATTGATTACTTTCTATCCTCTGATGTTCCTCCAAAACAGGAATATTCTGTTTTAATAAGTCCATAATTTGTTTATCACTCATAGGTAAAAAAGTATTGTTATTTTTACTGTTATAAATACTATCATCATAAATAGCACCAATTTTATTCCAATATTTATGAATTGGCCTAAAAGTCTCTGTTTTTATTAGAAAAATACTTTTAATATTAGGAAACGAATTAGCAATATTTACTCCAGCGGAAGAATTAAAAGAAAAAAGAACACTTGTATTTAATCCTTTTAACAAACATTCTATAGGGAGTTGCGAAAGAGTATTTGAAAAAACTTTTACATTTCTAAATTTTTTCGCTAGATTTTCATATTTATCACATGCATCTCTCGGATGTGGTTTAATTAAAATTGTTTTATTCTCCTCAACAAGTGAAAACAACTCTTCTAAACATTTCTCTTCATCTGGAAGCATCTTCCCATATTCATCAAATGGTTGACCTAAATATATGATATCTGCTCTCTGATAACTAAATGAAGTTCCTAAATACCTTTTCAAAAAATCTTCTGTAGAACTAAATAATAAATTCTTATTTTGTGCAAACACATTTTGCCCCCTAGATTTCTCTAAGGTTTCATATAAATTTTTATTTCCCACTATCGCATAATTAATATTCGGATTATCTCCAATTGCTTTATACTGCATCGGTGATCCTAAAATTGAAGTAAAGAAATATCTAATTTGCTGTTTTATTGTTAATTTATTATTATTTGAGTGTGAATAAATTCCTATGCCTTCTTCAATGATTGCTACTTTATTATTTCGAATTTTCTTTACCTCACGCACCAACTTATTAGTAATAGGTTCATTATCATTGAAAACAAATAATATAGTATGTGAACTCCTAACAATTTGTTTTAGAGATGTAAGGAAAAAAAATCTTCCCCCATAAACTAATCTCTGAATAACTCGGTTAAAAACAGTTTTATTCATATTTGGAAGCATAATGAGATCAACTTCCTGTGGGGGTGTATAATTGTCTCTCTCTAAACCAACACATATAATATGAACATTTTTATCTGGATAATGTTCTTTTATATATTTGGAATATGAATCAGATACATATAATTGATATGTTGTTAATGCGACAAATATTATATTCTTCAATTTCATCTCCCCATCATCCTTTGTTTACTAACTTTCTTAATATTCTCTGGAGTATCAGCATAATACAATCTAATCATTACAAATGCAATAACCACTTGAAATAAATATCCTGACGTTAAAAATGGTTGCACCCATCCAATAAGTAATGCCAAAAAAACAACCATTAACAAATATGCTTTATTTACGCTTTTACACCTAAAAATAAATAAAATTCCAATTATAATATAAACAATATAAAATATCAGCCCTATTTTTCCATAACAAAGAAGTACTTCTCGAAATACATTATGTGCTGGTTTCATTTGACTTAATACAATTGTATTACCATTACCAATTAATTTTTCCAGATTTGAATATCTCTCATATTGTCGCTGCGTAAACATTGCTAACCCACTTCTAGAAGCATCATTCAAATTAGTAAATACACTTAACCCTCTGGCTATTAAAGAATCGGATGCAACACTATTCAATACAAATAGGCCAATGAGTGCTACCAATATTATAAGTAAAAGATACCGTATTTTTTTATTCAAATCTTTCTCCAGAATTACTGTAAATCCAAAAGAAATAGCCGTTGTCAACATTAATGTTCGTGATCCAGAAAATATCATCAACAGTACTAAAGTTATAAAGAACCATTTTCTATACCCTTTATATATTTTTCCTGGAAAAAATTTGAAAATATATGGAAAAAGGATTACATTAATAGCACCTAGATAATTCTGCGAACCACCTAAAATGTTTAACGCCTCAATTTTAGTAATAAGAGATATTATCGTTATCCAATCTACAATAAGTAATATTGGTAAAATTTCTATAATAACATCTCTTTTAAAAATAAAATCTTTTAGCAAAAGTATCATAATAGGCATTGCAAATAATGTTTTTGTTATTCCATACAATCTAATAATACTTGCAACATCCAAGTTCAATAAAAAACACTGTATAATAACATATCCAACTATAAAAAATAAAATAAGTATTTCCGGTACACTCTCTTTTTTTATTGTTGTAAATCTCTTTCTTTTTCCTAAATAGCAACAATATATAAGCGAAATCCAACCAACAGCTTCCCAAATTACTCCAGAAAACAATGTTGATAATATTAACATCCATAATGCTAATTTCGCTTTTGACATTGAACACCCCATTATCTTTACATTCCTCTACTTTGTTTTTTCAAGAAAATATTTTATTGCATCACTATCCTCATTTAATTCAAATTTACGCGCACAATAGAATTTCCCTTTTTCAATTTTGTCATCCATTTCTGGTGTAATATTTAATGGATGATTCATTGTTGCAAATGTTTTACCGAAATTTACAAACATCAACTCATCTTCCACCTTATCCGCGTATGGCGAATTCATTATTATTGTTTGAAAAAACATCAAATCTGATGCCAAACTATTTTCCCAAAAATCAACATAATCTGGATTACGCTCTAAATAATCAATGATATATAATAATACATTCATAGGTGCTATAAACCAGGTTCTTCCCTCATAAAATCTAACCGATTGTTTAAGTTGTTTCCTATTTTTATTAATTACCAGTCCTAAACTACATAAAATCTGCATAATAATCCGAATAAAACGATACGGATGCAAGTCATCTCGTATCATAAGTTTATGTGGCCAACAAATTCTATATCGTGCAGATTCACGATTATCATCTTTAATCTCACCAACAATATGTAAAAATACTGTTTCCGAATTATTTTCTAAATACTCATATAATCCTTTTTTTACTAACAAATCCTGTCCTGAGCCAAAATACATATGAGTGTACTTTCTTCCAGAATTTTTTACCATCCTCATAAGCTCAACTGCAGCTTTCACTATTTCAAAGCTTCCCCAGCGAACATCATATTTACTATATTTAAATACATTTGGTGAAGAAATAATTTTGTTGAACAAATCTGGATTTTTTTTATCAACATGCACATATACATCACAAGCCCCATATTGAAGTAACTGATTAATAAACATATTTACCTGTTCTGGGTTCTTATGTGCAACTAGTAAATACGCAATTTTAACATTAGTCATATCTACATCCTCTCAATAATATCCGTTTTTATGAAGTCTAAACCATGAGAAGCATTACAACTATTTGAATACAACCCATCATTATTAGCAAAATATCTCCATCTCATGCCAAGCTGCTTGGGTGCCTGAAAATCTTTATTAACATTGTCCCCAATATAAACAATCTGTTCGAAAGGAATTCTCCAGCGATTCTGTATTATACGGAAAGAAATATCGTTTGGCTTTCTAAACTGGATTCCACCAAGTTCATCAGTAATTATGATATCATCAACCATCTTATCAAGTCCCAATGCTTTTAATTTTGCACGTTGACCTTCTGGCCTTCCATCTGTAATAATGCCAACTTTTATACCTTTAGCCTTCAATTCTAAAATTTCATTTTTCATAGTTTCGTATAAAGTTATAGAAGGCATATGATTTCTATATATATCAAGACATTTTTCCTTCTTATCTATCTCCCTAATCTCTTCAAGATATGCATCAATAGCAGGCATTCCTATTTCAAAATATTCCCACATTTTATCAACGGCGTCCTCTCTTCCAAGAAATTCTGCAATTTTCTTATACCCGCTTCTTACATATTCTTTTTCGCTATATAAAGTATCATCAAGATCAAATATTACGCCCTTGATTGGCTGTGTGTCGTCTCCTTCAGAAATACAAACGCTTTGATCAAATCGGCTATAAATTGCACCATTACAGCTAGCGTTCTCATGGTACTCTTCTTTCTCTCCACTAATTAACTTCAACAACGCTTCTGCACTTCTGGCACCTGATTTCATACTGAGAGGCGCACCGCCACCGTAACGTGGGTTAATCTCAATATAATAGTTGTCTCCTGTGTTCTCATCTTGAATAAGCTGAACAGTCATCGGTCCACATGGCTTAAAAAACTTACAAAGAGTTTTTGCCTCTTCGATCATTACTTTATCCATACAAATCATTGTTTTCAAAACTTCTCCAGCTCTAACTTGAACACGTTCACGTGGAGTAATAAATATTGGATTTCCCTCAAAATCACAAAAAATATCAATTGTAAATTCTCTCCCAGAGACAAACGGCTGAATAATATATTCGCTAATCTGCCCCGCATAAACAGCAAGTTCTTCTCCATTCTCCACTTTAAAAGCATTAATAGAACTACTACCATCTTTGGGTTTGATAAAACAAGGATATGGACCTGGATAATTTTTGTAATTATTATAAGTTCTAGGAGCTTTCAATCCACATGATTCAAAAAACTCACCTGTATTATTCTTATCCCGACAAATTAGAATCTTATCAGACTTACTAATTAAAACTTTTGTTCCTACTTTGTCAAATTTTTCTGTGTTCTTTGAAAGTATCAAAAGATCCGTATCAATAGTAGGTATAAGAACATCAATTTTATCAGCTACACATATATCAATTAATTGCTGAATATACTCCTTATCATGCATAGAACAAACTTTTCTTGTATAATCACAATACACTAAAGCAGGTGCTGTTCCAGCCATATCTGCACCATACAATTTTAAATTAATATTTAAATTTAATGCCGCCTGACGAAAAGCTTGCATTAATTCCACACGCCTTCCAACACCTGTTACCAAAATATGAATTTCTTTCATTTTCAATTTTCCTCAACTGGAGCTTTCCATTTAGCACTTATACCTTTTGGAGTCCCCATAAACTCTTCCATAGTCGCAGAAGTTTCTGAACTAATCCCTTCATGTTTCAATACAGATTTAACAGTATCAATAATTATCTTTATATCTTCAACTAAAGTAATATGCGTCGTATACCACACATCCATTGCAAACTTATCTTCCCAAGACACTGCGTTTCTTCCATGCGCCTGAGCATATCCTGTAAGTCCTGGTCTTACATCATGACGATGGTGCTGTTCTTCGTTATATCTTGCAAGATATCTTACAAGCAATGGACGCGGTCCAATAATTGCCATATTACCTTTCAAAATATTGATAAGTTCTGGCAATTCATCTAATGAAGAAGCACGTAAAAACTTGCCATATTTATTCAACCGTAATTCGTCAGGAAGAAGATTTCCATCTTTATCCTTCTTATCGCTCATTGTTCTGAACTTAATCAATTTAAAAATCTTTTCAGCTTTTCCAGGCCGTTCCTGGGTAAAAAATGGGTTTCCGCCCATAAACACAGTCCCCAATATTATAAGAATCAAAAGAACTGGTGAAAGAACAATTAGCGCGCATAAGCTTAAAATAAAATCAATTCCTCGTTTAAAATATTTCGCGTACACTTTTGATGCTCCATTTTTTATTTAGTTTATTCAAAGCAAGCACGAATTACAGCAATAATCTCATCCTGCTGCACCGCCGTCATCTTATTGTCACTTGGCAGACAAAGACCTCTCGCAAAAATATCCATTCCAATATCAATTGGTTTTCCATCCACCTTACTCAACATTCCACCAGCAATATAAGCATTTGTCTTTGCTCTACCATTTCCTTCTCTTGTCACAAATCCATTCATTCTATAGATCGGCTGCATATGCATTGGTTTCCAGATTGGACGTCCTTCTGCATTAATACTGCTGATTGCGTCTAAAATCTCTGTAGGACAGCTTTTTCCTGCTTCTGGTGTGTAAAGTACATCACACTCTCCTCTCACCTGCTTGCACATTGCTTCTTCATCAATGATCATGCAGGATAACCAGAAATTAGGTTCACTGTTATTTTCATCATATGGATTCATTTTCACAGGAAGGTCTTTGAATCCTTCTTTATATCTTTCATAAATTGCTTTCTTCTGTGAAATGTGCTCCTCCAGATGAGGGAACTGATTTCTAACTACACCAGCAATCACATTGCTCATTCTGTAGTTATAGCCAAGTTCTTCATGCTGATACCACGGTGCATTCTCTCTGGCCTGTGTAGACCATTTACGAACCTTATTTGCTGCATCTTCGCTATCTGTAAGAAGCATTCCTCCTGAAGAACCTGTAATAATTTTATTTCCATTAAAGGAAATTGCATTATATGTACCAAATGTTCCAGTCTGTACACCTTTATAAGTTGCTCCAAGGGATTCTGCAGCATCTTCAATGATTGTTGCACCATGTTTCTCACAAATTGCTTTAATCTCATCTACCTTTCCCGGAGTTCCATAAAGATGAGCTACAACAACTACTTTTACTTCTGGGTAAATTTCAAATGCTTTCTCCAAAGCAACAGGATCCATATTCCAGGTATCATACTCCGTATCAATAAATACTGGTACTCCGCCTTCATATACAACAGGATTTACAGTCGCATCAAATGTCATATCGGAACAAAACACTTTATCTCCTGGCTTTACTCCTGCAAGCTTTACTGCCATATGGAGTGCTGCAGTTCCTGCGGATAAAGCTACCGCATATTTGCAGCCAACTTTCTCGCAAGCCTTGCGTTCTACTTCATTAATATTTGCGCCAACAGTAGACATCCAGTTTGTCTCATATGCTTCCATAACATATTTCATACTGTCTGGATACATTGTTGGACTGCTAAGCCACACCTTTGACTCAAAAGGCTGAAAATCATTTTTGTTACTGAACATGATAACTTCCTCTTTTCCTGTTATTAATTTCCTGCTGCTTTTTCAAACAACTTCTTATATGTATCTCCATGCAGTTTCAGATCATCCTTCGCCGCATGATAAGTCGGTACAATCTCTTCTACATAACTTCTAATATCCGGATCATTCCCATAAGCCACAACAGCCAGTTTCTCCATCTGCTGCAGGAACTCATCCGTATCAAACGGAATCGGCTTCCCGATATGGATCAGATCATTATCCGTCTTCGTCAGACCTTCCTCTGCCATCAGCTTCTCTTCATAAAGCTTCTCCCCAGGTCTTAACCCAGTGTATTCCACTTTAATATCCACATCCGGGGTCAGCCCCGACATCTTGATCAGGTTTCTTGCCAGTGTATCAATCTTCACCGGTGCTCCCATATCCAGGACGAAGATTTCTCCGCCTTTAGCATAGGTTCCAGCCTGAAGCACCAGACTTACCGCCTCCGGAATGGTCATAAAGTAACGGATGATGTCCGGATGGGTAACCGTTACCGGACCGCCTTTGGCAATCTGTTTCTTAAACAACGGAATAACAGATCCATTACTTCCCAGTACATTTCCGAAGCGCACTGCCACAAACTCAGTTCTGTATTTTCTCTCACCATTTGCCCCTAAATTTTCACAAGTCGCTGCCACCTCTGCAAGTGCTTCCTCGCTATCCTCATAGTGGCTTCCCAGTAATGGAAGCAGATCTTCTCTTCCGGTTCTGCTGATCTTATCCATTGTCTGAATAACCATCTCGCAGAGACGCTTGCTGGCTCCCATAATGTTGGTTGGATTCACAGCTTTGTCTGTACTGATCAGTACGAAACGCTGGCAGCCATTTTTCAGAGCTGCATGAGCTGTTTTATAGGTTCCCATTACATTGTTCTTGATTGCCTCGCATGGGCTTGTTTCCATAAGAGGTACATGCTTATGGGCAGCTGCATGGTAAACAATGTCTGGCTTGTATGTTTCAAATACATCATTAATCTTTCTGGTATCACGCACGGAACCGATCAGTACTACCAGATCCAGATGTGGATATTTGGAACGAAGCTCCTGTTCAATGTCATAGGCATTGTTCTCATAGACATCGAAGATCACCAGTCGTTTCGGAGCGTGGGCTGCGATCTGACGGCAAAGCTCACTTCCGATGGAACCGCCACCACCAGTTACCAGAATGGTTTTTCCACTGATATAGCGGAAAATCTCATCCATATTTACTTTGATAGGATCTCTTCCAAGAAGGTCTTCCACTGCCACGTCTTTCATTTTGCTGAGGGACACTTCTCCGGTGACGAACTGGTACACACCTGGAAGAATCTTCATTTCACATTTGGTTTCTTTACAGATATTCAGGATATCTCTTCGCTCTGCCGCACTTGCGCTTGGAATTGCCAGAAGGATCTGGTCGATTTTATATTTCTTTGCGCTTGCAAGAATATCATCACGACCGCCTACAATGGGCACACTCTCCATATAGCGTCCCCATTTGTTGGGGTTATCGTCAATAATACAGCAGACCTTTCCTTTCGGCTCTTTGGCACGTTCCACGTCGCGGAGAATGATCTGTCCTGCCTGGCCGGCACCGATCAGCATAATGTGATGCAGCGGACCCTCCTCTTCCTTCTGTTTCCGTGTTCTTTCCAGAAGAACAAATCGATACGAAAAACGGATTCCTGTAATCAGGCAAAATTGAATAATGGTTCCGAAAAGATAATAGGACATTGGCATTCTCTGAATGACAAATGTGATTCCAATTATCTGGAACAGGAATGTAATTACAGTAGATAAGCAAATTCTTAACAGCTCACTGTAGCTTGCGAAGCGCCACACACTGTTATAGAGGCGCAATGCCCAAAAGACAAAAACAGAGAATACTGTATACCATGGTGCAAATTTCAGATAGGCAGACAAATATTCTCCGGGTATTGCGGAGTATGTACAATCAAAGCGGAACCACAGTCCGAGAAAGTATGCGGCGTTTACGGAGATCACATCATAAATAATCAGGCAAAGTGCGATTACCTGCCAATGCTCCAACTTTCTTTTTTTGCGTTCGGTTTTTTGTTTTTTCGTTGTCATTTCTTAATCATATGGACGGAGTTACCCCCCCCAGTCCTTTCCTCCCATTTTTTCATAACTTTGACCACTTACCAGATAGCTTCCTGTCTGGTGCTTCGGCGACTCCCAGGATATCTTGGGGAAGTCCGGAACCCGCGCCGGCGGTGGTCTGCCGAAAAGCCTGCGTCACTGGCGCAGCCTCTTTGCCCGGTTACCCGGTTTTATAGATAAGAGCGTTCGTAACGCTGCTTATTATCATTTTTCTCTTTGTTGTCAATAATTATTTTGTTCTACTTCCGCGAAAAAAACTGTCCTGGCATTTCCTGCCAAGATTTCTGGCATCATTCAGGAAGCGGTTTCCCTGATGACCATTTTCACAGAGGAATTCATTTCCCTTCCGGCGAACCTTGCCGCCGCAGATGGCACATTTGTCTTTCAGTCCGTCTGTTCTGGTTTCCAGTACCAGAATTCCTTCTGCCCAGGCTTTGTACTGCAGGTTGATCCGGATCTTGCTGCTTAAGTGAAGCGGAGAAAAATTGCCGCTTTTTACCATTGCCATCCGGGTGAAGTTCCGGTCGTAATCGGGGAGGACAATGATTCCTGCCTGATCCTCTTTGCAGAAGTTCAGGATCTCACGGCTGACCTGATGGGCGTAGTGCTCGGACAGGTTCTTCAGGTGCATGTAGTACTTCCGGTTTGGCTGGGGACTATTGTCTCCCACTGTGTTTGGTCTGGATTTCTGTATTCTGGTCTCCAGCAGCTTGCAGCGGTGGCGGTACGCATCTCCGCCCCGGCAGGTGTGTACAGCCAGCTGATTTCCCTGCTCATCCAGAATGCAGCACACTGCGAAGGTGTCTGTGTTTGTAAAGCGTACACTGCACAGGTTCGTGCCCTCTGCCATTCGTTCTTTGGCAGTGCGGGCGTCGCTGTTCTCCTGTTTCACCGGGATATTCAGCAGGTAGCGCCTGCCCTCCTTTACCAGGGTGGGCGACATCAGCTGACCATCTTGGGGAAAGGGGCGTCCTTTCAGATTGCAGTCTGTCCAGATCCATTTCTCACCGTTCCACAGCTTCAGGCAAATGGATCTGTCGGTGAGGTCTGAATACATTCCTTTGAAAAAGGTAACCTTGGCTTCCAGCTTCTCAGGGAATCCGGATTGAAGCTCCTGGGTGCTTTTTACTGTGGCAGATGCTTTGTTGATGGCGGCGCGTCTCAGGTAGACAGGTACTTTCCCCATTGGTAAGGGGTTGGTGGGCTGTCTGCCGTCCCGACCGGCCAGGGTCAGGAGTTCCAGACTGCGCTGGATGTCGAAGAGGCTGCTGTTCCACAGTTCTTCATGCTGTCTCAGAAGGTGGTAGTAAAACTCCACCACGTTCTGAAAATATTCTTCTGTTCTGTCCAGCCATATAGGCTCCGGACAAACCAGGCGCATGCGCCAGGTTCGGATGCTGTATCCTGTTTTCATAAATTTTGTCTGTGATTTCTGCTGGTTTCTTTCGTAATATTTCAGTAATGCGTATTTGCACTGCAAACGCACAGAAAATCAGTACAATTTGGACTATCGACCACGAATAAAGACCCCTTATTTTTGAAATTGAGATTTTTCTGCATCCGGTTACCCTTTCCAGGCAGCAAAAAAAGACAGTCACACCAGAGACCTCTCAAAAGAGAGTTCTCTGGCATAACTGCCTTTTTTGAAATTGTTCATTCTGTTATATTGCCTGCTCCATCATCTGATTCATATACTGTCGCTTCGTTTCCGCCTGGATATGCACATACAGATCCAGTGTAGTTCGCACGGAAGTATGTCCAAGTATTTCGGACAGGGACTTGGTATCGAAGCCATGTTCCACCCAGCGACAGGAGAACTGATGCCGGAGAGCATGGATTTTAATGGGGGGAATTCCACATGTTTTCAGCAGCGCTGCATATCTGCGTTGGATTACCCGTGGCTCCATGCATCTGGCAGTTCCAGACAAAATATATGCGGAGCCATCTTTACGAAAACGTTTCGCATAAAACAGCAGTTTGTCTGGCAACGGAATTTCCCTGTTGGAATGTTCTGTCTTCGGCGGACCGATATACAGAATGGTTTTTGGGATTTTTCCAGTGTCCGGATTGGCGGTCTGATCTAGATTTTTGATGCGGATCACAGTACGCTGTATGCGGATTTTGTGCTGGGTGAAATCCACATCTTCCCAGCGCAGGCCGCTGAGTTCGCCTACACGGATGCCGGTATGCATGCAAAGCAGCAGACCGAAATGGAAATCGCTGATATTGTCAATAAGAAATTTCTCCAGCTGGTTATAGTTTGCAAGCTTCATAATCTGCACCTCCTGGCTGGTGCCAGCCAAATGGGGGTAGCGGATTGGTTCACTGGTATAGACGCCTCCCTTTGCTGCAAAGTTCAAAATGCTGCGGAGTACGCTTAAAATTACATGAATGGTTCCTGCAGACAATGCCAGTTCTTTTTTCTTATGAATAAGCTGCGTGATCTGAGAATTGCTGATTTTCCGTATCTGGGTGCTGCCAAGCTCCGGAAGAAGCTGATTCTTCAGGATTGCTTCATAATTAGAAAAAGTGCTGTCCTTGATGGTATAGCGGATTTCCTGTTTCCAATGCTCAGCGGCTGTTTCGAAGGTAGCCTGGTAATTCAAAATGCCAGGATTTCGCACCAGATATCCATAGCCTGGCACTTCTGCAATTTTTTTGTTTCGCTTGTCCTTTACTTCGCCATATGTTTTGCCATAGAGGGAACCGTAGTGGATTTTTCCCTCCGGATCACGGTATTTGATATAACGGGCTTCCCAGCGTCCGTCCTTGCGTTTGCGTATGTTTTCACCTTTTCTGCACATAGCTGCCTCCTTATTCTATAAGTATGTACCAATTATATGACCACGCAATTATTTTATATCGAAAAAATCCCTTTGAAAAACTAATGGGAAAAAGGTGAATTTGGAACAAATTATGGTATAATTCGACAAAAAGAGTCTATAGTCGCTATAATTGGTTGACTTTCCCTGTTATTCGCGATAGAATGTAAAACGATGATGGGAAAGAAAGCAGAAAAACTGCCTGGATGACCGTCGCATTACTGAAATAATGCGACTTGGAGGTCATCTTTTTTTATTGTTTCCGGTTGGGTGGTGGGTTATGCAAATTTGCTTCTATATGTTTCTAACATAGTTAGGGCCGGGAACGATCAGGTAAGTGATGTCCCGGCCAGGTTTTATTTATTTTATACCAAATTCTTTCATGAGTTTTTTCTGATATTCTTCATCTTCTGTAGCTTTTATACAATCTTCAATGCGATTGGAAGAAAGTAATTTTTTATTCAGCGTATTTAAGGCTATACGCTCCTTTTCACGTCCATCTTTCTCTATCATCTGTCCCAATCTCGTCATTGTCATCGCCTCCTTAATCTCATCAAGTTCTGCTCCATCCAAGAACTTATCTGCCAGAGTATACAACATAGCCATCACTTTATCCGCCATGTCATTATGCTCTTCTTTCGCTATAAAAATCCCTTCTTTAATTTTATCTTTACGGCTCATCTGTCCACCCATAAGTGGTATCATACTAAGCTGTGCGATGTCATCTTCTGTAAAATCCAAGAATGTAAACTCAGATTCACCCGCCTTTCCTTCTTCTATATCAACATTTTATCACAATGTAATATAAAAATCATCTTAAAAGTTTATAAATTCATCAAAAAAAGAAGCAAACCACGTTATATAATGATTTGCTTCTTTCTATATTCAGATTCCTCTCACCACAGGAATCTCATTCTCTTTACTGCTGTGTAGTAGTATCAGCTGTGCCTTCGGTTGTAGTTCCATCTGCTGCAGTGGTATCTGTCGCAGCCTGTGTCTCAGATGCTACTGTACCTGGCTCGGTCACAGCTTCTGTGGAGGTGCTGTCAGTGCTTGTGCTTCCACTAACCGGTGCATCAGCCTCCTCCTGCGTTACCACCTCGCCGTTGCGAACCTTTTCCATAAGGCTCTTAGCCTTATCAACAGTGTTATAATCCGGAACCATAACATATGCCTTCTGGCTCATGGAATATGGCTTCTCAGTAGCACCGGTACCATTTACACTGTAGGAAACGATTGTCCAGTCGCCGCCGTTGGTAAGCTGCTGCTGAAGGATCTGTGCGATCTCCTCATATGTGATGTTAGTACCGAAGCATCCATCCAGGCTGGAAAGAATGGAGGAATAGCTGGTAAGGATTTCCGGAGAAAGTGCCTTCTTCACAACACCACGGATAACCTCCATCTGGTTCTTACCACGCTGGCGGTCACCCTCCTGGAATGCGTAACGCTCTCTTGCAAAGATAAGCGCCTGCTCACCATTCACATAATTCTCACCCTTGTTAAAATGATAACCCAGAATATTCTTGGAATCAAAATCATAATCTGAATTAACGGTAATTCCGCCAAGTGCATCGATTACCTTCACAAATCCACCGAAGTTAATTCGGAAGTAATAATTAATGTCAATATCATACAGCATTCCCAGAGTATCCATACACACATCGATTCCATAAATACCGGCATGTGTCAGCTTATCCGGTGCACCTCCGGAAATAGAAAGCGGTACAAAGTAATCACGAGGTGTGGAAACCAGCAGGATCTCATGTGTATCTGTATTCACAGTGGCAATAATATTTACATCGCTTCGGCTCTTAGCTGTCATCTCACCTCTGGTATCAATACCACTGAGATAGATGGTGTAAACCTTACCGCCATTAGCAGTGGTGATCGGCTCTACAGGGGTGGACTCTTCTGCAGACTGAATTGTGGATTCAACATCTACCGTTCCAACCTCTTTTATCTTGGTGCTGAAATCTGTGTATCCGTCCATATCCTCGTATACACTAAGATATCCGCTGTTCAGCAGCATGGCATTTACTTCACCGTTCAGGATTCCGTCAGCAAGCTCTGTCAGACCTGCGTATTCCTTAGTCTGTACTTCTGTACCAAACTGGCTGTTCAGATGTGCTACAGCACCATCTGTATTCTCACGGTCAAGTGAGGAAAGGATACCATAAGTATATCCGGCAGTTGCCTCTACAGAATCAGCGGCGTCATCGTTCTTTACATAAACAGCCATCTGTGTGATCTCAGTAGTCTCACCGGAAATATTGCTGATGGCGGATCTTGTCTTATTAATATAGAAACCGCCGAATGCCAAAATGGCAATCATGATCACTGCCAAAACAGTTCCGCCAATAAAGCGGCCTGTGTATCTGGTATGCCATACCAGCAGCCAGATTATCGCTGCGATCACCGCAAGTACAATGCCGATGATCAGCATATAAATGGTGGGAACCATCTTGGTCATTGCCAGAAGTCCCATAAAAACAACAGAAAGCATAATGACGATGATGGTGATCACCGCGCCTGGTATCCAGTCGTTTCTTCTTCTCCTTCTACTCATCTTTTAGCTCCTTTTTTATTTCTTTTGTCATTAAGGGCTGCTGCTTACTTTATAGCCAGCCCCATCAAAAGCATATCTTATATTTTATACGCTGACAACTGGAAAATCAAGTTAAATAGTGTTATAATACGAAAGATTTATAAAATTTTTTTATGAAAACGTTATAACTTCCAGGACGCGGACAGGAATATGACGAAATCAACCGTATCCGGCAGGATAAATATTCGCCAGATGGTTGCAGACCACAATGGGCGGCATGTTATGCAAATATCTTTTAAATGCAATATTCTGCCAATTTAAGGAGGAATTACAATATGACAAAACAAGAGTTTCAGGAACTGACACAGAATATTGTTCTTCTGGACGGCGCTACAGGTTCCAACCTGATGGCAGCCGGTATGCCGAAGGGTGTATGCACAGAGGAATGGGTGCTGGCGCATAAGGATGTGATCCAGAATCTTCAGAGAGCTTATGTTGAAGCGGGAAGCAATATTATCTACGCTCCTACTTTTGGCGGCAACCGTGTAAGCCTTACCATGCATGGTCTGCAGGACCGTATGGAGGAGATCAACCGCACTCTGGTTTCCTATTCGAGAGAAGTCGCTGATGCGGCAGACCATAAGGTTTACGTTGCTGCAGATATTACCACCAGTGGTAAAATGATGGCTCCTGCCGGGGAGATGACCTATGAGACAGCTTTCGAAATGTATCAGGAGCAGATTGGAATTCTGAAGGATTCTGGCGTGGATCTGATCGTTGCTGAGACCATGATCAATATTGAAGAGACTCTGGCAGCTGTGGATGCTGCTTCTACAGTTTGCGAGCTGCCGATTATGTGTACCATGACGGTAGATGCAGACGGAAGTATTTTCAGCGGTGGAAATGCTATCGAGGCTGCTGTTTCCCTGGAGGCTGCAGGTGCAGATGCTGTGGGCGTGAATTGCTCTGTTGGTCCGGATCAGCTGGTTTCTGTTATCCGCAATATTAAAGAAAATGTCTCCATCCCGGTCATTGCCAAGCCGAATGCCGGTATGCCGTTCATTGATGATAAGGGAAACGCCGTTTATTCCATGAAAGCGCCGGATTTTTCCAGACATGTGAAAGCTCTGATTGATGCAGGTGCCGGTATTGTAGGGGGCTGCTGCGGTACTACACCGGAATATATCAGGGAAGTGGCGAAGATGATCGGACGATAAAATACATAAGCCACTGTAGAACGTCACAACTTAGTTGACGCTCGGTAGTGGCTTTTCTTCTTTATCTCCGAAATTACTCTGATGTTTCTCCGATGTTTTCTCCGATGTTCCCTTCGGAGTATTTTACACTCACTTCACCTTAATCGCCTTCTTCGGGCACATTTCCTGACAGCAGAAGCAGCGGATACATTTCTTATAGTCATAAACTGGCGGCTGTTTTTTTCCATTTCGGAAATCTACTGCTTTGCCTGGAACAGGACAGCTGTTTACGCAAATTCCGCAGCGTACACATTTATCCGCTTCAATATAGGGTTTCTTCTGAAATATATTTAAAGCTTTTGCAAGCTTTGTCCAGATATTGCTGCGGACTTTGGTACGATCCACGTTAAAGTGTGGATTCCCGTATTGTTCCACTAATTCCTTCATGGAAATCATACTGCACTGCGGTCTCATTCCCCAGGCAGGTTGCTCTGCAGCATTTTCTCTGCTCCTGTCATTCTTGATTCTGTCCTCACTTCCGTGTTCGATTCTGTCCTTGATTCTCTCCTCTCTTCTGCCATTTTTCAGCCAGGTGCTCTCATCTTCTTCCATCCCGGAAGCCAGAATAACTTCAATATTCTCTTCCCTATAATTCCCCAGTCCCATCTTCTCCCCATGATAATTAGTGGGTACCATTTCCGGCTTCAGATAGACCAGTCTTGCAAATACGCTGTCAAGTGCCACTGGATCCATAGACATAAGAATCATGTTCATGGTCACCGGATCTCCGGAACCTGGTCCATTTCCCTCCATTGCAGTAATTCCATCCATAATGTAGAGTCTGGGCTTCACATACTGGTTCAGATCAATGAGCATGCGGGCAAAGCTGTCCGCACTTGGATATTTTGTGTGACCAATTGCTTTGTTTTTTCCATAGATGAAGCCGTAACTATTCTTCACAGCACCTGTAATGCGCTCCAGGGCATGGGTTTTCATCTTGGAAAGGGATATGACGCAATCTGCTTCTAATAATTCCTTCGGGAGAATAAACTCTTTTGCCTGAGTTCCCTCCGGATTATCCACATGCACACCCTTGGTATAGTCAATAGCCGGAATCTGGTATTTCTCCAGACAGGTGTCCATTCCGGTGCCCTGGATGACCTGCCTGGTGGTGCCATGGCCACAGGAATCTGCCAGTACGATATTTTCATATTCCTCTTCTCGCAGGATCCGGGCAAAAGCGCCCACTACTACAGGATGGGTAATCACCGCTTTTTCTACTTCTGCTTTTTTCAGAAGATTGGGCTTCAGAAGGATTTTTTCTTCTTTATTTATAAAAGATTCCAGACCACCAAGCTGATCCAGACCGATTTTCAGGAGGGTATATATTTTTTCCTCATCATAATCGTCGCAGCGCAATACGATTACTTTACTTTTCTTATCCATGAATTTACCTTTTTTGCAAATCCGGCGTACTCAAAACATTACTCCGGATCTGGCACCTTCTTTTTATTCTCTCAATCTTCCACACGGGCTGCCCGGAGCGCCTTTCTCACCGGCAAAATACATGCCGGTACCACAGACAGTGCATCCACGCCCATCCTGAGAAAGGTTTCTGTCAGCCTGGTGTCTGCTGCCAACTCTCCGCAAAGGCAGACCTTGCAGTTCTGGGCATGCCCCGCTTCCACGATCATCCGGATCATTTTTAAAATAGCCGGATGATGATCATTATACTTCTTCTGAAGCAGTGGATTCTGACGGTCCATTGCCAAGGTGTACTGGGTCAGGTCATTGGTTCCGATTCCAAGGAAATTTACCCTCTTCGCCAGTTCTTCCCCGATCATCACAGCAGCCGGGGTTTCCATCATAATACCTGTCTGAATCTCTTTAAACGGTATTCCCACGGCCCGCAATTCATTTTTCACCTCTGCCACCAGCACTTCGATTTCATCCATTTCCTCTTCCCCGCAGATCATAGGGTACATCATTCCCAGATTGCCGTACCAGCTAGCACGGTAAATGGCGCGTATCTGCGTTTTAAAAAGATTTTTCCGATCCAGGCAAAGACGAATCCCACGGTTTCCCATAAGCGGATTGGTTTCTTTCGGAATTTCCAGGTAAGAAGCCTGTTTATCCGCGCCAAGATCCGCAGTACGAATGATAACCAGACGGTCACCCATTGTCTGGGCTGTTTTTTTATACGCCTGAAAAAGCTCCTCTTCTCCAGGATAGTTTTCCCTGCCAAGATACTGAAACTCGCTCCGAAGAAGACCAATTCCACGTGCACCGTAATAGAGCGCACTGTTCAGGTCGTCCAGGTTGCCGATATTTGCATATATTCCCACTTTTCGTCCGTCTTTCGTCACATCTTCTGCATCCTTTAGCTGCAAAAGAGCTTCCCGCTCCACCAGATCAGCTTTGCGGCGGATTTCATATTCTTTGCATACTTCTCCATCTGGTTCCAGATAAAAAGTACCGGTATAGCCGTCTATAATGGCAATGCTGTCTTCCCACTCTTCTTCTGACTGCGGAATTCCGATACCGGTCACGCAGGGAATGTCCATGTTTTTCGCAAGGATTGCCGCATGGGAAGTGGCAGAGCCGCTACGGGTAACAATCCCCAGAAGCTTCACCTTATCCATCTCCATCAATTCTGCTGGTGACAGGGTTTCTGCTGCCAGAATCACCGGCTCCTCGCCAAGGTCGATCCGGTTTTCATCATCTCCCAGAATTTCAAGAAGCAGATTGGATACACGGCTGACATTGTAGATTCTATCCTTTATGGAAGGATCATTCAGGCTGGAAAAGGTGCTTTCAAGTTCATCTCTGGTGGTCTGCACCGCATAGGCGGCTGTTACCTTTTCTCCGGTAATCATGCTTTCCACCGCCCGAAGGAAGCTGCCCGAGCCAAGAAGCTGGGCCTGCTCCAGAATTTTCGTGTCTGACATTCTGTCATATTCTTCTTTTAAAGTCTGCATCACATGTCTTCTTGCCACATCGAAGCTTCTCAGTTCCCTTTTCACATCATCTGCCTGATGCTGGCGGATCTGATATTCTCCCTTCCGGTAAAATCGAATTTTCCCAATGGCAATTCCGGCAAATGCAGAAGAACCTTTATATATTTCCATCTTGTGTCTCCTCGTTATTTGTCACTTAGTCAGGTATTGTGAATCGCCACAAGCTACATAAATGCAGGTCGAAATTTTATAATCTTCAACAGGATAGTATACTTATAAATACTCTTGTGATGCCTTAATATACTCACTTAATGTCAATGGAAGCCCATGTCTTTTTATGACATCTGCACAATATTTTTTATAAATAGACTTTAATCCCTTGCTATTTGAACTGTCATTCTGTTGTGCGTAATACACAAATGCCTGAAGTATAATAATGTCAAATGTTATAATATCTATATTCTTCAGATCTTCCAATTCTCTTGCCACATTATCAACCATAATTTCTTTTGAGCAAAAATAATTTATATTGTAATATGCAGCATATGCCAAACTATAAACCTCTCCTCTGTCTTTAGAACGCCCTCTTTCATAGTTAACTAATTCATGCTTCGATATATTATTAAAAATTGTTGTGTATTTAGGGTCTTTTCCATATAATCCATCTTCTTTGACTATCGTAATGTTTTTTCCTATATAACTATCAACAAAATTACGAGATTCTTCGTCTAATTCTTTGTATACCTCTTCATGAATATAAATATCCGTAAAACTTTCAAATAAAGGTTTTATATATAATCGCTTTATATTTTCAAATGAACAATTTTTATCTGAAGTTCTTTCCGATATTCCAACCATAAAAATATTGGCATCAAAAAGGATTGGCTTGTTAAGCAAATCATGCAAAGCTGTCTTTTTTAACGGTGTATACATATAAACTCACCCCCGCTTCGCATTTATAATAGAAAATAATTCTTCATCATCCTCTTCTTCATCATCAGAAATTTCATCTTGTTCAACTAACTCATTGATAAGATCCATATCTAACGAGAGAATTTTTGCATCCTCGATAATGTCTTCTTTTGATGCATTACCAGTAATAAATGATGTTTCCATATCCTGATACGTTTTACTATACGGAATAATAAAATTATTCACTGTACCATATAACATAGAAACAGGTTCACTAAATATTTGAATTTCTTGAAGTACTTTTTTAATAAACCCATAGTTTTCAATATATTTTTCTACATTTTCAGTAAAATGTTCCTCTTCGAGTCTATAAATAACTGCTTTAAGTGGCATTTGATATTTTACTGTCATCACAATAATAAACGAAGCAATCTGATTAAAATTCAATGATTTAAAATCTGTTGCTCGCAGACTTCTGCAATAATCCCTGACTTCACGATTTAAAGCCTCCTCTGGAAATAATATCTCAGCTGCAAATCTGCATGCTTTCTTTTCATTTACATCCTTAAGCATACTAAAATCGCAAATGTATGGTTTCTCCTTAAACACCTGATAGTCCTTAATATAATGATAGAATTCATGTGCTGCTGCAAAAGCCTGATTTACCAATGGCTTATTACTATTCAATATAATGTATGCTCTTTCTTTTCCCATTGTTGGAATATACAACATACCATCAATTTTGTCTGATTCAAATGAAACCAGTTCGAATCTAATATCACTGCTCTGTTTTTGAATCCAGTCAAACACTCCTATTCCCATTGGAGCAGAAGCATAATCAACTCTTTTTTCCCTGGCTAGTTTTTTTATTGCATCAATCTCGTCTAAAGAAAGCGAAGTTGTATTAAAATCATATTCTTTTTGATAATATTTTTCAAATAATTCATTGTTATCAATCGACGACATAACTACCTCTCTTTGCAAGCATTTCATATTTTTCCTTGATTCTGATACGTTCAGCCATTTCCTCAATTTTTAGCTTATCAGATTCCTCAAGACTACCCATAAGATATACAAGCGCATCTGTTGTAGATTCAACAAAATAATCATCAGCCTTTTCTCCTGTTAAACTACAAATTTTGCTTAACAAATCAATGGTAGGCACCTGTTTACCATTTTCCAATAATGAAAGAGTAGGTCTTTTAATATCAAGTTTTTGAGCAAAAACCTCCTGAGACTCTTTTCCTCTAAGAGCGACTAAGTCTTTACAAAATTTTTCTAAATTAAATTCCTTCATATCAAACCTCCCAAAAACTGCATGTTAATTATCTTAACAAAATCATCTATAACTGTCAATGAATTCGTTAGTGTTTTTAACATCATTATACGTCATATTATGCTATGTTGACAATATTTTTAACATCATATTTGAAAATAATTCAAAACTGAATCTATTTCACAGTTACAAATCCAGAGTAAAAGAGCCTGCAAAGAAAATCCCCCAATGTTTCCAGGGGGCATTCTCTTATGCAGACTCTTTTTTAATTCTTACCGTAATAACAGTAATTCACTCACTTAATCGCAGGCAGCCTTAAACTCGGTCCAGTTCTTATTATACTGTTCCTCAGCTTCCTGGCTTACATTCTTAATACTCTCCCCGCTTGTTACACTGTCCGGAACCACCAGGCTCTCGTCTACCAGCTCATCTGCTGCCTTGTTGGTGCAGTAGTAACCGATATAATTGAAGCACTGCGCCGCAACCTCCGGTCTTAAAATGTAATCTACAAACTGGTAAGCTGCCTCTGCATTGGGAGCCTCGCTTGGAATAAACATTCCCATAACACCGAAGCCAAGACCTTCCTCCGGATAAACCACTTTCAGATCCGGGTTCTCTGCCAGAGCTGCAGTTACCTGGGATGTGTAAAGGAACGCTACAGAAGCCTCTCCGTTGAGCAGAGCATTCTGGGTGTTGTCATCCTGGATCATACGCACATTGGGTGCCAGCTCTACCAGCTTTTCACCAGCTTCTGCAATGGTATCTACGTCTTCTTCATTCATACTCTTACCCATGGTGAGAAGAGTAATGCCGTTGATCACACGGTAGTTGCCGATCAGCGCTATGCTGTCCTCCAGAGACGGATCCCACAGATCAGAATAGCCCTTAATGTCAAGATCAACCTCCTCCGGATCGTATACGATCAGTGGAATACCTGCGCCATATGGCACGGTGTACTCGTCCTTCTCATCATAGAACTGTCCCTGGTAAAGAGGATTGATGTTTCCCCAGTTGGAGATTTTGTCTTTGTCAAGCTTGGTGGCAAGACCTTCTTCCACGATTTTCTCAAGGATGTAGTCATCTGCGATTACCACATCATAGTCTCCGCCTTTTGCCATGGAAACCTTCTCCAGCATGGTTTCGTCAGTGTCAAAGTTGGAATACACAATCTTACATCCGGTCTCTTCCTCAAAGCCGTCCAGAACCTCCTGTGGGAACATTCCCTCCCAGGTATAAAGGACAAGCTCGGAGTCAGCTGCGTATACAGGTGACAGGCTGCCGCAGATTGCTGCTGCAGCAAGAATTACCGCAAGTAACTTTTTCTTCATAATAGTCGTTCTCCCTTCTGCTTACTCTGCCTTGATCTTTGTCCACAGCTCCGCATATTTCTGCTTGATCTTCGGTTCCTGATAACGGAAGATCTCGCTGTTCGGATTTTCAAAATCCGGGATGTAGGAGGAAACGCCCTCATACTCTCCGGTGATCATAGTTTCGTAAACACTCTTTACAGGAGAAGTATAACCTACTTCTTCCGTATTGGAAAGAGCAGATTCTTCATTTAGCATAAAATTAATAAACTGATGGGCAAGCTCTGTCTCATTGCAGTCCCTTGTGATAACCATTGCATCATACCAGTTGTTGGTTCCCTGACTCGGTGTGAAGTAATCCATATTCGGATTTTCGCTTATAATATAAGAAGCATCTCCGGAATAAACAACTGCCATAGCCTTGTTTCCGGAAATCATATTGTCAATGACGTCATCACCTGCGTAAATCGGGTCCATGGTATTTCTCTGGTCAACCAGCCACTGGTAAGCTTCCTGAATCTGATTCTCATCTGTAGTATTCATGGAATATCCAAGAGCCTTCAGTGCTATCATAAAGGAATCCCGCTCAGAATCATACATGTAAATATTTCCTTTATATTTGGTATCCCTGAGAAGATCCCAGCCCTCCTGAAGATCTGCCGGATCAACCACAGTCGTATCATAAAGAATACCAACCGTTCCCCAGAAGTACGGGCAGGAATAACGATTTCCCGGATCATAACTTTTATTCATGACCTCATCCATCAGGCTGCCCTTATTCGGGATCAGATCCCAGTCAATATACTGTAAGTAATCCTCTTTAATCAGACGCTCGATCATGTAATCCGAAGGGATCAGCACGTCATAGGACTCACCGCCGGAAAGCTTGGTGTACATCATTTCGTTGGATTCGAAAGTTTCGTAAACTACAGTACAATTATATTCCTGCTCAAACTGTGTCAGAAGATCCAGATCCATATATTCTCCTGCATTATAAACCTTCAGGACATGGTTCTCCGCTGCACCGCCTCCGCACTTGATCAGTCCGAAGCCAAGAGCGAAAACCAGCAGAAGGGCGATCACACGCTGAATCTTTTTCGCATGCTTGCTGGCATGCTTTTCCAGGAGCTTTGGAAGCACGTTGGCAAAAACCATGACAAGCACAATGACCAGGATTACAATTGTAGACAGGGCGTTGATGGTAGGGTTGATTCGCTTGGTCATATTATAGACCACAATGGAAATATTCTTGACACCGTTTCCGGATACAAAGTACGAAATTACGAAATCGTCAAAGGACATGGTAAACGCCAGCAGCGCACCGGCGAAAATGCCATCCTTGATCATGGGCACGATTACCTTGGTCAATGCCTGGAACGGAGTTGCTCCAAGGTCCATGGCTGCATTTGCCAGGTTCGGATCAAGGCTTCGCACCTTGGGATAAACACTGGTGATCACATATGGCGTACAAAAAGAAATGTGCGCCAGCAGCATGGTAAAGTACCCTTTCCGGAAGCCCAGTGATGAAAACAGAAGCATCAGTCCGATTGCGGTAACAATATCCGGGTTCAAAATGGGCAGGTTGTTGATATTTAAAAGTGTTTCCTTTAACACCTTCCTGGACTTGGAAAGACCAATTGCAGTGATGGTTCCCAGCACTGTGGAGATCACAGTTGCCAGGATGGCGATGGTCACAGACACGTAAACCGCTTTGCTGACTTCTGTATTATGCAGCAGCTCTGTATACCATCTCATGGAAAATCCCGTAAACCTGGTCAGGGATTTGGAGGAATTAAAGGAAAAAATCATGGTCACCAGGATTGGCAGGTAAAAGAATACCAGACAGATGGCCACATAAAATCTCTGAAAAAAGCTTGTTTTTTTCTGCATGATATCCTCCTATTCTCCTTTTTCCTTGTCCATCCGCTTCATCAGACTCATGGAGATCAAAATAATCACCGCCAGAATCATGGAAATGGCACTTCCGAAATTCCAGTCTCCAACTGAGATAAACTGGGACTCGATCAGGTTTCCGATAAGCATGTACTGTCCGCCTCCCAGAAGCTTCGGGATAACGAAGGAGGAAATGGCAAGAAGGAAAACCATCATAATACCATTTACCACCCCTGGCAGGGACAGCTTCCAGATTACCTTCCAGAAGGTCTGGAAACGGTTGGCTCCCAGATCGTAGGCTGCCTCAATCAGGGATTTATCCATTTTATTTAAGGATGTATGGATAGGAATGATCATAAAGGGCATAAAGTTGCAGATCAGGCCTACCATTACGGAAAAATCCGTATACATCATACTGATAGGTCCCAGTCCGATTTTTGCCAGAAGGTTATTGATGATTCCGTTATCTGCAAGAAGATTCATCCACGCATAAGTACGAAGAAGCATGTTGATCCACATTGGAATGGTTACCAGCATAATGAGAAGTCCCTGGACTTTCTCAGAGCATCTCGCAATGATCAGGGCAAGGGGATAGCCAAGAACCAGACAGATAAAGGTGGTGAGAAGTCCCAGCCAGAAGGATTTCAGGATCACATTCAGGTAGGTAGCTTCCAGGAATTTGGCAAAATTCCCCCAGGTAAAGGAAAGTGTCATTACTTCATTTCCTTCTGTGGTGAACGCATACAGGGCAATGAGAAACAGTGGGATCACAAGGATAACAATTGCCCAGATAAAGTAAGGAATGATCAGGCGCTTAAACTGTTTCATCAATAAGCTCCCATTCTGTACATGACGTGAATGTCTTCCGGTCCGAATTTCAGTCCTACCTGGCGGCCCACTTCCGCATAATCGGTGGTCTGAACTTTATAGGTGCGCAGTTCTGTCTCTACGAGAATTTCGTAATGAACGCCTTTGAAGGTGACGTTTCGGACAACACCGTTGATTTTCGCCTGAGATGGTTCCACAATGTCAAGGTCCTCAGGACGAAGCACAACCTCGATTTCTTCATTATCCTCAAAGCCTTTGTCCACGCATTCGAATTCAAATCCGTCAAACTGAACCAGATAATCTCTGATCATAATTCCTTCTATAATATTGGACTCTCCAATGAAGCCTGCTACGAAACGGTTTTCGGGCTCGTTGTAAATATCGGTAGGAGAACCGATCTGCTGAATTTCACCGTTATTCATAACGACCACAGTATCAGACATGGAAAGGGCTTCCTCCTGGTCATGCGTAACGTAAATGAAGGTAATTCCAACCTCCTGCTGGATTTTTTTCAGCTCAATCTGCATCTGTTTTCGTATTTTCGCATCCAGGGCGCCAAGAGGCTCGTCAAGAAGAAGGATTTTCGGCTCATTTACCAGCGCACGGGCAATGGCAACTCGCTGCTGCTGTCCGCCGGAGAGCAGGGTGACATCTCTTTTTTCGAAACCCTCCAGACCTACCATTTTCAGCATTCTGGTGACTTTCTGGGCGATCACGTCCTTGTCCACTTTTTTCAGATTCAGACCGAATCCAATGTTCTCTGCCACATTCAGATGGGGAAAAAGGGCATATTTCTGGAAAACGGTGTTTACCTCTCTCTTATATGGAGGCAGCTTGGAAATCTCAATTCCGTTAAACAATACTTCGCCGCCGCTTGGCTCCTCGAAGCCTGCAATAATACGAAGGGTTGTGGTCTTTCCACAGCCACTTGGTCCCAGAAGGGTGAGAAACTCGTTCTCATAGATGTCCAGATTGATTCCGCGGAGAACCTGCTGGTCATCAAAGTTTTTTGTGAGGTTTTTCAACTCTATGAGTTTGTTCATTCGTGTGCTCCTTTCCGGTCACTGTCTGCATAACGTTCAGCAACCCTTTCCATTCCCCGGAATGTATCTGATCTCGCCTTGATTCCATGGATACAGTCCAGTAAGAAATATTCAATCCGCAAATCTACTGCGATCTCCGGCGCAGCTTTTTCACAAGGGAATATACAAGCAGAATTCCTACCGTAAAAGCCAGCATAATCGTACACAAGGCATTGATTTCCGGCGTGACACCGGTTTTTATCTGAGTGTACACCTTGATTGGCAAGGTGGACAGTCTCGGACCGTTAATAAAAATACTGATTACCACGTCGTCCATGGACATGGCAAAGGCAAGCAATGAGCCGGATGCCACAGCCGGCATGATCAGCGGCAATGTGATGTCAAAAAAGGCTCTCATGGAAGTGGCTCCAAGATCCCGGGCAGCTTCCTCGAGGGAAGGATCCATGCCCACCAGCCTTGCTTTTACTTCCATCAATATATAGGGAACGCAAAACACCGTATGTCCGATCAGCAGGGTCAGCATTCCGAAGGGCAGATTCAGCATGTAGAAAAATGCCATCAGCACCATACCCAGAATAATTTCCGGTATCATAAGGGGCAAAATGGAAATGTACTCCAATGCGCCTTTTGTTTTCCAGTGAATCCTGGACAGACCTACAGCCCCCAGCGTTCCGATGATTGCGGAAACTGCACAGCTGGCCACGCCGAGGAGCAGACTGTTTACCAGGGCTTCCATCATGGCGCTGTCTGCGAATAATTTCTCGTACCACTGGAGGGAAAATCCGGTGAGACGTACGGGAAGCTTGGATTCGTTGAAGGAGAAAATGATGACTACGGCTACTGGGAGGTACATTAAGAAGAAAATGATACCAAGGTATATCTTCTCAAAGCGGGTGCTCCGTTTCATGCCAGAGCCTGTATTTCTCTTCTTTCCAAGCTTTTTAACTAATGTACCGTTTTTAGCCTCGGCACCTTCACCTTGCATTTTCGGATCCAGCACTTCTATTTCATTATTATGTGTTTTTATCATCCCAGCCCCTCCACTTCTTTCGCATTGGTAACCTTACGGTATAGAAGGATCATCAAAGTGGTAAGGATCATCATGATCACCGCCAGTGCAGCCGCGAAAGGCCAGTTATTTCCCCTGGTCATCTGATCCTGGATCAGACTTCCCACTAGCACTACCTTATTTCCCCCCAGAATGTCTGCTATGAAAAACAGTCCCATAGATGGAATAAAGGTTAGGATCACGCCGGACAAAAGTCCCGGCAGGGTCAGCTTAAAGCTGACTGTCCAGAAGGCTTTCGCCCTGCTTGCGCCAAGGTCACGTGCCGCTTCTACCAAAGACCAATCCAGTTTTTCCGCACTGGAATATACGGACAGGATCATAAAAGGCAGAAGCACATAAATCATACCAATGACAATCGCCGGGTAGCTGTACATGATTTTCAGCGGCTTCTCGATCAGGCCAAGCTTTTTCAGCACAAAATTCAGAACGCCTTTTTTCTGAAGGATGATGATCCAGCCGTAAAGTCTGATCAGGGAATTCACCCAGAAGGGAAGCATAAGAAGAAGCATAGCTTTCTTTTTGCCGCCTGCCGGTAATTTCGCCATAAAATAGCCAAAGGGATACCCGATCAGGGTAATAAAAACAGTACTTGTAATGGCCAGCTGGAAGGACTGGACAAAGGTATCCAGGTACACTGGTTCCAAAATCTTCCTGTAATTATCCAGTGTAAAAATCCACTGTACACCGTGGACTTCTCCCGGGGTGGCAAAGCTTAAAGCTACCATATAGATAAGAGGGCATGCCACGAAGATCAAAGTGAAAATATATAATGGCAGGATCATCCAGATGGTGGCACGGGTGTGCTTCGCCGAAGATTTGCTCCGGCTTATTTTGCCCCTCACGGTCTTTCTCCTTCTATCTTGTCAACTACAACCGCATTCTTCGGATCGAAATACCAGTTTATCTTCTGACCAGGCTGAATATTTGCATTCATACCGAAGCGACTAGCTGTAATTTCTGTGCCATCTGGCAGAGCAAGCAATACTCTCAACTGTCCTGCTGCGAAATTTTTCTCCTTTACCACCGCCGAATAACCTTGTTTACAAGTTTCATCCAATATTATATTCTCACTTCGAATTGCTACTGTTCCATCCATGCCCACAAGTTCGCCCTTCAGGATATTGGCATTTCCCACAAAGGTTGCCACATAACTTGTCTTCGGATGGTTGTAAATCTCATCCGGAGTGCCGATCTGCTCAAATTGCCCCTGATTCATTACCACGATACGGTCAGACATATTTATAGCCTCCTCCTGATCGTGTGTAATATAGATAAAGGTAATTCCCAGCTTCTTCTGCAGTCGCTTCAGTTCCAATTGCATCGTCCGCCGAAGCTGCAGATCCAGAGCTCCGAGAGGCTCGTCCAGAAGCAGTACACGTGGATTATTTGCCAATGCTCTTGCAATGGCTACACGCTGCTTCTGTCCACCGGAAAGCTCCGCAGGTTTTCGTTTCTCGAAACCTTCCAGCTGAACCAGCTCCAGCATTTCCTTAACCTTTTTCTTTATATCCGCTTTTGGTACTTTTCGTATTTTCAGACCATACCCGATGTTATCCGCCACGTTCATATGGGGAAAAAGGGCATAATTCTGAAATACCGTGTTCACATCTCTCTGGTTTGGCTCCAGATTCGTCACATCTTTCCCCTCCAGCCATACGCTTCCGCTGTCTGGCTGCTCCAGTCCTGCGATGATGCGAAGAGTGGTCGTCTTGCCGCAGCCGGAAGCACCCAGCAAGGTAACGAATTCCCCCTGATCAATTTGCAGATTGATTCCCTGTAGAACATATTCTTCTGATGTAAAACTTTTTTTCAGATTTCTTAATTCAAGAAATGAGTCAGACATTTGTCTTCTCCTTTCTGGAGCGTGTTTGAAAATTATTCCTGCAGGCTTCCACAAATTGTGACACGCATTTTGAAGAAAGCCTTTTTTAACACGCTCTGCTGTAATGTTAAGTGAAGTACGAAAAAAATACGGGATACCCCTATAGCCATACATTCAGAAAATCTCTGTATAAACACGGTGCATGTTTATACAGCGCCATTACTGTATATTGCTATATCGGTAACCCGTATTCCCATATAATTCTTCAAAAAAAGGTACAACAACAGCAGGTCCGTCCTGCTCCATCCAGTCAGAACGTACCCCGGTAGCTCCAAGATTCTCGGAACCTCTTCCAAGCCCGCCTAAAAAAGCTGCAACTCTTGCTGCAGTCTCTCTCTCTATTTTCTTTTCAAAAAAGCCTGGGGTGGAATAACCTGACATGTACCTCATCTCCTTTGTTTGCAATCAAAGTGTATTCTATCATAGAATGAATCATTTGAAAACAGTTATTTTCCCATTGGCATAAAACTTTTGTGAAATGTTTTGTGAAATGCTATTTTACCTTATGATATTTATTGAGCTTTTTCCAACACCATGATACAATAGCTTTAAGGGTTTTTACTACATTTGAGGAGGTTTTCCATGAAAGAAATTACAGCTGTAAAAATTAATCCAACAGATTTTGCTCCCTTTGGCAACTACTGTTCCATGACTGAGCCGGAAGGTTATCCTTTACAGGGCGAAATCCACAAATTTTATCCGGATCGTATCTCAGGTACTTGTATGGGAAGTATGGGATTTTCTCCCATTGCCGTACGCAAAGATGAGCGAATCGTTAAGATGGCAGAATACCACACAACCACCTGGGAAGGCATTGTAGCTCTGGATGATGATATGATCATTCATGTTGCTCCTGCATCTGCCGGTACGCCAGTCCCGGAACTTACAAAGGCCTTCATTGTTCCCAAAGGACATATGGTAAAGATCAATGCTGCTATCTGGCATTTATGTCCTCTGCCGGTAAACAACGATGTCCTTCATGCAATGATCATTTTACCGGAATGTACTTATGCCAATGACTGTACGGTAGTTGAGTTTGAGGAAAAAGACTGGTTTAAAATCGTATAATCAGAATTTTCACCCACGATAAATCAGAATTTTTACCCAAGATTTTCTTGACAAATACCTGTTTATAACTTAAAATATTTTTTGTGTCTGATAAGTGTATAAGCTTTTATACACTTATCATTACATAAGCTGGAATAGCTCAGTCGGTAGAGCACTTCACTCGTAATGAAGGGGTCGTGAGTTCGAGTCTCATTTCCAGCTTTTTTTATTTGGTCAAACGGATATTCCAGATTCGCTTCGCTACTTGCTTATTGTAAAAAGATTCAAAAAGACTGCATTCCTCACATCTAAAATTCAGATATGTAAATGCAGTCTTTTTTGCTATTTTATTACTTATTGGCTATTTATTTCTCATTTGCTATTTCTATCTGCTTTGTTATTGTCATTTTTTTGCTGTGGCTCTTTTCTTCACTGTTTCTGCCTTTTTCTCTGCCTTGACAGCTTCTTCTGCTTTCGCAGCTTTTTCTTCCTTTACTGACTTCTTTGCTGGAGTTTTTGCCTTCACAGTCCTTACCAGTTTTCCTGCAGTCTTATCTTTCGCAGTTTTCGCTGCGGTCACTTTCTTCCTGGCTGGGGCTTTCCCGGGAGTGCAGCTGTAGATGCTTACACCAAGTGCCGGCAGCTTCACCTTAATAGAATGCTCCCGTTCATCGCACTCTTCTGCTTTTGCTGTCTTCACACGAGAATTCACTACACCCTCGCCGCCGAATTCTGCTGCATCGCTATTAAAGATTTCTTTATATTTCCCTGCAAAGGGCACGCCCACCTGGTAATTCTCGTAGGGAATTGCGGCGAAATTACAAATTACAAGCAGAGTTTCCTCTGGTTTCTCTGTCTTACGCAGGAAGGTGATCACATTCTCCTCATATTTCATCAGCTGAACCCACTCAAATCCGTCATACTCATCATCCATCTGATAAAGAGCAGGCGAACTCTTATAAAGGGTATTCAACGCCTGAATGCATTTGGCAAGTCCCTCCGGCATATCAGTCCCCGGTGCCATCATTTTACAGCCAGGATGCACCATCATATAGGAATAAGCCTCTCGCACCTGTGCCAGCTTCTGCTTGTCATCTCCTGGAAGCTTCGCCATAAATTCTTCCAGACTTCCCACGTCTCTGCTTCCAAGTGTAAGAATATAATGCTCGGAATATGCATATAAGGTGGACAAAGTCAGCTGGTCATGATAATTCTTCCGCAAGATCGGGTCTACTGACAGATAGAACAGGAAATCTCTTGTCCATCCGCCACTCCACTTATAATCAAATCCAATGTGATCATTCTCCACACTGTCAGTCAGCTCCGGCCACAGGCCATCCTCCTGTGCGATCAGAAGTGCCCCTGGATCACGCTTCTTCACAATGGAATTCAGATGCTTCAGAAATTCAATGGCAGGAAGATTCTCATTGGAGCCATACATATTCGGCGTCCATCCATCCTTTCTTCCATAATCCAGATAAAGCATGGCATCCACATCATCCATACGAAGCCCGTCCACATGGAAGATCTCCAGCCAGAAACAGGCATTGGAAATCAGGAAATCCATTACCATAGGACTGTCATAATTATAAAGCATGGTGCCCCACATCGGGTGGACAGCCATTTCCGGGTCTTTCACTTCATAAAGAGACGTTCCGTCAAATTTCTCCAGACCGCCTGCGTATCTCGGAAACTGAGCCGGTGACCAGTCAAGGATCACGCCTATTCCCACCTGATGAAGCTCATCCACCAATGCTGCAAATTCTGCTGGTGTGCCATAACGTGTGCTGACTGCAAAGTATGCAGATGTAGGGTATCCGTCTGAGCCATCCTCCAGAAACCCCATAATCGGATGAAGCTCCACATGGGTATATCCCTTTTCTTTCGCAAAGGTCACCAGCTCTTTCCCTGATTCCCACTGTCCCAGGCTTGTCTCATAAATGGAAACCGGCTGCCTGCGGTCATCATATTTCTTACGTTCAGCCATCCAGCTGCTGTCATTCCATGTAAAATCAGAGACATCCGCTACAACAGAATTCCACAATGGTGCAGGCTGGGTTCTGTTTCCATAAGGATCTGCTTTCTGAAGGAGCACATCCCCTTTTGCCTTAATTTCATAACGATAGGCGTCCCCCGCCTTTACTCCCGGGATAAACAATTCATAAATACCTGACATAGGCATCTTATGCATAGGGAGTGCTCTGCCATCCCAATTATTAAATTCACCAACCACACTTACCCGAACTGCATTTGGCGCCCACACTGCGAAATGAGTGCCTGCTACACCATTCATCACCATGGGATGTGCGCCCATTTTCTTATAGGCTTCATAATATACGCCGCCAAGAAAGGCTCTTTCATCCTCTTCTGTGAGAAGTCCGCCAAATGCGTAAGCATCCTTAAAGTTCTTCGTCTCCTTCTCAAACTCTACCTGAAATTCATAATCCGGAATCCTTCTCCCTGGGATCAGCACTGCATAATAGCCAGCCTCGTCCTCCAATTCCATTTCATATTTCTTGCGCCCTGTAACCACTGCCGCAGCTCTGGCTTCTGGAAAAAAGCCCTGTATCAGTACACCATCCGGTGTCAATCTCGGTCCCATCACATCTCTTGGCGCTGTTTCTTCCCCGTATACAACCGCTTCAATTTCTGGCCAGTCCATATAATCATATACTGTTTTGCTCATAAGTCTCTCCATTTCCCCGCCAATTTTCACGGACTGTCGGATTTCCAGAAAATATGTTAATATTGTTATAATTTTCCCGTCGATCCGACCATAATTTTGATAGTTCTATTTTACCATTTTAAGCAGGAAAAAGAAAGAAATTTGTTTGACAAATACACCCCTCTGCGTTAAATTATTGGTATATAATTTTGAAAACACCTAAGGAGGATTTTTCAATGAGTAATCGAAACTACGACGTAACTGCACTTGGCGAGCTTCTTATTGATTTCACAGAGAATGGAACCAGCGCACAGGGCAACCCGATCATGGAAGCGAACCCAGGCGGAGCTCCATGTAATGTTCTGGCTATGCTTGAGCGCCTTGGCAAGAAGACCGCTTTTATCGGAAAAGTTGGAAAGGATATGTTCGGAAACCAGCTGAAGGCTGCTGTGGAAGAAGTTGGAATTGATACAAAAGCTCTTATTATGGATGAAGAAATACATACCACTCTTGCATTTGTCCACACTTATCCGGATGGGGACAGAGATTTCTCCTTCTATCGTAATCCAGGTGCTGACATGATGCTGACAAAGGATGAGGTTCCGGATGACCTGATCCGCGACTCCCGTATTTTCCATTTCGGAACTCTCTCTTCTACCCATGAGGGCGTACGTGAAGCTACACGTCATGCCATTGAGGTGGCAAAAGAGGCCGGCTGTATCATCACCTTTGACCCCAATCTGCGCCCGCCACTCTGGAAATCCCTTGAGGATGCCCGTGTCGAGATTGAATACGGCCTTACCAAATGTGACGTTCTGAAGATTTCTGACAACGAAGTGGAATTCCTTTTCGATACCACCGACTACGACAAGGGTGCTGCACTGATCGAAGAGAAATATCACATCCCGCTGGTTCTCATTACACTGGGTAAAGACGGAAGCCGCGCTTATTACAAGGGACGCCGCGTAGAGTGTGCTCCATTCCTTCAAGAGAACACTATTGAAACCACAGGTGCCGGAGACACCTTCTGTGCCAGCATCCTGAACTATGTTCTCGACCACGGTCTGGAAGACCTCTCCGACGAGAACCTGATGGAAATGCTTACCTTCGCAAACGCAGGCGCATCTCTTATCACTACCCGCAAGGGTGCTCTCCGCGTAATGCCAACTCGCGAAGAGGTTGAGGAATTTATTGCAAAGAATGGCAGATAATCCACATAAAACATAAAACATATAAACAATAAAAACAGGAATTCCTAACTAGAAAGAATTAGTTATTCCTGTTTTTATTATTAAAATATTTTTTATTCTTTTATTAAACATTCAGGTTGTGTTCCTTTAGCAGAACTGTTATAATTGTTATATGGGTGTTGCCATAACGGTAGGCGGTTAGTCCTTCACCAGAGGGACTGTGACCCTCTGATTACATAGAAACCCGTAAGGGAATTCAGTGGAAAGGAGGGCTAAGCCAATGAGTATTGTTGACCTTATAGCAGTTGTAAGCTTCGGCTTAACCTGCTTTACAATAGGATACACATTGGGTAAAGATGTAAATAATACACAAAAATAGCCGCCCTGTCTGTAAACTAAGCGGCAATTTTTGCTAACCAGTATATGGGCTAACCGTCTATCGGCAACACTCTTTTTCTATACTTATATTAACATTCTGTTGTCTTAATGTCAATTATCTATATTCGAATTTATTTCACCACGCGAACCTTTGAAACACCCTCAATGGCCTTCAGTGCATCCAGCGCTTCTGCGGAAGCTGCACTCTCAAGATCGATCAGAGTATACGCATACTCACCTTTACTCTTGTTTGTCATATCTGCAATGTTCAGGCCCTCAGCACCAAGAATTTTGGTCAGCTGGCTGATCATGTTAGGAATGTTCTTATGTGTAATGGCAATACGTCCAACTGCTACGCAGGTACCCATATCACAGTTCGGGAAGTTTACGGAATTTTTGATATTACCATTCTCAAGGAAATCACGAACCTCCTTCACAGCCATAACTGCACAGTTCTCCTCAGATTCCTCTGTGGATGCTCCAAGATGAGGAGTTACCAGAATGCCCTCATGACCTGCAACTGTATGGTTGGCAAAGTCTGTTACATACTTTTTCACCTTGCCGCTGTTCAGCGCCTCAATCAGTGCATCCTCGTCAACCAGAAGGTCACGGGCAAAGTTCAGAAGTACAACACCGTCTTTCATCTTATCAAAAGCCTCTTTGTTGATCATCTTCTTTGTGGAATCCAGAAGCGGTACATGTACAGTGATATAATCGCACTTGCTGTAAATCTCATCTAAGCTCTTGCTGTGTTTAATGGTACGGGAAAGATTCCATGCTGCATCGATGGAAATGTATGGATCATATCCATAGACCTCCATACCAAGGGAAGCTGCGGCATTTGCCACCATGCTTCCGATAGCGCCAAGACCGATGATACCAAGCTTTTTACCCATGATCTCACAGCCTGCAAACTGTTTCTTCTGTTTCTCAGCAAGCTTATCAATATCTTCCTGGTCTTTTTCTCTCTGTACCCACTCAATACCTCCCACAATGTCACGGGAAGCAAGAAGCATACCGGCAAGAACCAGCTCCTTTACACCATTTGCATTGGCTCCAGGAGTATTAAATACAACGATACCTTTCTCTGCACACTCTTTCACCGGAATGTTATTGACTCCGGCACCGGCACGTGCAATCACAGCAACACTCTCCGGCAGCTCCATGTCATGCATCTTGGCACTTCTTACAAGAACTGCCTGGCAGTCATCCAGAGTATCTGCTTTTTTATAATTATCATCAAAAATGTCCAGGCCTTTCTGGGCAATAGGATTCAGGCAATGATACTGAAACATCAGGCATTTTCCTCCTCAAACTTTTTCATGAATGCAACCAGCGCTTCCACGCCAGCCTTTGGCATTGCATTGTAAATGCTTGCTCTCATACCGCCAACAGTTCTGTGGCCTTTCAGGTTCACAAGACCTGCCTTGGCAGCCTCAGCAACGAATTTCGCATCCATCTCTTTATCTCCTGTTACAAAAGGAACATTCATAAGAGAACGGTCTTTCGGAACAACGGTGCCATGGAAAAGCTTGCTGGAATCAAGGAAATCGTAAAGGATCTTGGCTTTCTCCTCGTTGCGTTTCTTCATCTCTTCCAGACCGCCCATTTTCTTCAGCCATTTGAAAACTTTACCGCATACGTAGATGCAATATGCATTCGGTGTATTATAAAGGGAACCAGCGTCTGCATGTGTCTTATAGGTAAGCATGGTAGGTGTTCCCGGAAGAACATCTTCTGTGATCAGATCCTCGCGGATAATGGCGATTACCATACCTGCAGGTCCAATGTTCTTCTGAACGCCGCCATAGATAATACCATATTTGCTTACATCAACCGGCTCGGAAAGGAAACAGGAGGATACATCTGCCACAAGTGTTTTGCCCTTTGTATTTGGAAGCTCTTTGAACTTGGTTCCATAAATGGTGTTGTTCTCACAGATATAAACATAGTCTGCATCCGGGCTGATCGGCAGATCGCTGCAATCCGGAATGTAGGAGAAGGTCTTATCCTCGGAAGAAGCAATCTTGTTCGCTTTTCCGTATTTCTGTGCTTCCTGATATGCTTTCTTTGCCCACTGACCGGTTACAATGTAGTCAGCCACCTTATTTTTCATAAGGTTCATTGGGATCATGGCAAACTGCTGGGAAGCGCCGCCCTGAAGGAAAAGTACCTTATAGTTGTCCGGAATATTCATCAGCTCACGAAGATCCTTCTCAGCTGTGTCAATGATTTCCTGGAATGCAGCACTTCTGTGGCTCATTTCCATAACGGACATGCCGGTACCATTGTAATCCATCATTTCATCTGCGACTTCTTTCAACACCTCTTCCGGAAGAACCGCCGGTCCTGCGGAAAAATTGTACACTCTGCTCATTTCTTCACATCCTCCTCATCAAATACCTCGTCTAAACTTGCTCCTGCAGGAACCATAGGATATACGCTTAAATCCTGGTCGATCCAGCAATCGAGAACTACCGGACCCTCTGATGAAAGCGCCATCTTAAGTGCAGGCTCTACTTCTTCCATCTTCGTAACGCGGATTGCTTTTGCTCCCATTGCTTCAGAAACTTTCACGAAGTCCACACCATCATTTAAGATGGTCTGAGAATATCTTTGTTCATAGAACAGAGTCTGCCACTGGCGTACCATTCCCAGAACATGATTATTCAGAATGATCTGGACAAGAGGTTTGCCGCAGCGAACTGCCGTGGCGATCTCGTTCATGTTCATACGGAAACAGCCGTCTCCTGCTATATTTACCACGGTTTTGTCCGGGCAGCCCATCTTTGCTCCGATTGCTGCGCCAAGGCCGTAACCCATGGTACCAAGCCCTCCTGATGTCAGGAAGGTTCTCGGCTCCTTAAATTTGAAATACTGGGCCGCCCACATCTGGTGCTGTCCTACATCTGTGGAAATGATTGCATCTCCACCAGTCAGTTCATAAAGCTTCTGGATCACGTAGGGTCCGGTAAGCTGGGAATGATCGTAATTTAAGGGATATTTTTCTTTCATATCCTGAATATGCTGTACCCATTCATCATGGCGCTTCTCCGGGATTTTCTCAAGGAGAAGCTTCAGCACTTCCCTCAGATCTCCGATCACGGAGGCATCAACTGCAATATTCTTGTTGATCTCCGCTGCATCTACATCGATCTGCAGAATCTTTGCCTTCGGCGCGAAGGTCTTTGTATCTCCTGTCACACGGTCGCTGAAGCGTGCACCAAGAGTGATCAGAAGGTCACACTCGCACATTGCGTAGTTGGAAGTTTTGGTTCCATGCATTCCAACCGGACCTGTGTAAAGCTCATCCTCTCCGGAAAAAGCCCCTTTTCCCATAAGGCTGTCGCAAACCGGAGCCTGGATCTTGTGGGCAAGTGCACGGACTTCTTCGGATGCATCTGCGATCACAGCACCGCCGCCAACAAAAATAAATGGCTTCTTTGCTGCTGCGATCATCTGTGCTGCTGTATCCACATCCTTCGGACGGATGGTGTCAACCTTCGGCTCTACGGCTGTGATGGTGTGACGGATATATTCACATTTTGCTGCGGTTACGTCCTTTGGCACGTCTACGAGTACCGGACCAGGACGACCGCTTTTGGCGATGATAAAAGCTTTGCGGATGGTGTCTGCAAGCTTTGTTACATCTTTGACAATATAGCTGTGTTTTGTCACAGGCATTACAATGCCTGCGATATCAACTTCCTGGAAGGAATCTTTTCCAAGAAGGGCAGTTCCAACATTACAGGTAATTGCTACCACAGGAACAGAGTCCATACACGCGGTGGCAATTCCGGTTACCAGGTTGGTTGCACCTGGGCCGGAAGTTGCCAGACACACGCCGACCTTTCCTGTCGCACGGGCGTAACCGTCTGCTGCGTGGGAAGCTCCCTGTTCATGGGAAGTAAGTACATGTTTGATTTTATCACTGTATCGGTAAAGGGCGTCATAAACGTTCAGAATAGCTCCGCCTGGATAACCGAAAACGGTATCCACGCTTTGCTCCAGCAAACATTCTATGATGATCTCCGCTCCTGTAAGCTGCAATTTCATTTCCTCCTGGTATATTATACTGTAAAAATCCAGGACATTTGCTATGAAAGAACCATACTTTCATGAACCATAATTCCATTCACAGTTATTGTCCGGATAAGAATCTTATTATTTCGCTTTTGGAACCTCGAGGATCGCACCGCGGTTTCCGGAAGTAACCATTGCTGCATATCTTGCCAGATATCCGGTTGTAACCTTCGGCTCTCTCGGCTGCCATTTTGCTTTTCTTGCTGCAAGCTCTTCATCAGAAACCTTCAGTTCCAGTTTCAGCTCCGGAATATTGATGCTGATGATATCACCTTCCTCAACAAGGGCGATGGGACCGCCTACTGCTGCCTCCGGTGAAACATGTCCAATGGAAGCGCCTCTGGATGCACCGCTGAAACGTCCGTCTGTAATAAGTGCTACAGAAGAACCAAGTCCCATACCTGCGATTGCAGAGGTAGGATTCAGCATTTCTCTCATTCCAGGACCACCCTTCGGTCCCTCATAACGGATGACAACAACGTCACCTTCTACGATCTTTCCGCCTTTGATTGCCGCAATCGCGTCTTCCTCGCAGTCAAATACTCTTGCAGGTCCTTCATGAACCATCATCTCAGCAACAACTGCGGAACGTTTTACAACACTTCCGTCTGGTGCAAGGTTGCCCCGAAGTACAGCAAGTCCTCCTGTGGTGCTGTATGGATTATCGATCGGACGGATTACTTCCGGGTTCAGGTTTACACAGTCCTTGATATTCTCGCCTACTGTTTTTCCGGTTACAGTCATGCACTCTGTGTGAAGGAGTCCCTTCTTATTCAGCTCGTTCATAACTGCGTATACGCCGCCTGCTTCGTTCAGGTCTTCCATGTAAGTCGGGCCTGCAGGTGCAAGGTGGCAGATGTTCGGAGTCTTTGCACTGATTTCATTTGCAAAGCTGATATCGAAATCCCAGCCAATCTCATGTGCAATTGCCGGAAGATGAAGCATACTGTTTGTGGAACAGCCAAGAGCCATATCTACAGTAAGGGCATTGAGAAGTGCCTCTTTTGTCATAATATCTCTTGGACGGATGTTGCGGCGGTACATTTCCATAACCTGCATTCCTGCATGCTTTGCAAGACGGATACGCTCAGAATATACAGCCGGGATGGTTCCGTTTCCTTTCAGTCCCATACCAAGAACCTCAGTAAGACAGTTCATGCTGTTTGCAGTGTACATACCGGAGCAGGAACCGCATGTCGGACATGTTTTGTTCTCACACTCAGTCAGGCCTTCCTCTGTAAGCTTGCCTGCTGCGTAAGCACCAACAGCCTCAAACATGCTGGATAGACTTGTCTTGTGTCCGTTTAAGTGACCAGCCAGCATCGGGCCTCCGCTTACGAATACGGTAGGAACGTTGATTCTGGCTGCTGCCATCAGAAGTCCCGGTACGTTCTTGTCACAGTTCGGGATCATAACAAGGGCATCAAACTGGTGAGCCAGTGCCATGGCCTCTGTAGAATCTGCGATCAGGTCTCTTGTTACAAGAGAATATTTCATACCGATATGTCCCATTGCAATACCGTCACAGACAGCGATTGCAGGGAACATGACCGGAGTTCCTCCAGCCATTGCCACGCCAAGCTTTACGGCCTGTGCGATTTTATCCAGGTTCATGTGGCCTGGTACAATCTCATTGTAGGAACAAACGATTCCTACTAATGGGCGCTCCATTTCTTCTTTTGTCATTCCAAGGGCATTGAACAGGGAACGGTGAGGTGCCTGCTGTGTGCCTGTTTTTACTGCGTCACTTCTCATAACTTATATCTCCTTTTTGCTTCATAGCCGGGAAAAATGATCCATTTGCTTTTTGTTTATTTCGAATTCTAAATTTCCTTAGCGATCAGGTCACCCATCTCTTTCGTTCCAACCAGAGTGCATCCCTCAGACATAATGTCACCGGTACGGTATCCGGCAGTCAGAACCTTCTGTACAGCAGTCTCAACTGCATTTGCTTCCTCATCCAGATCCAGGGAAAAACGAAGCATCATGGCTGCGGAAAGGATGGTTGCGATCGGGTTGGCCTTATTCTGTCCTGCAATATCAGGTGCGGAGCCATGGCTTGGCTCGTAAAGACCAAATTTTGTCTCGTTCAGGCTGGCAGAGGAAAGCATTCCGATAGATCCTGTCACCATGCTGGCCTCATCAGAAAGAATATCGCCGAACATATTCTCAGTGAGAATAACATCAAACTGCTTCGGATCTCTCACCAGCTGCATTGCACAGTTGTCAACCAGCATATGCTCAAGAGTAACTTCCGGGTAATCCTTCGCTACCTCTTCTACTACTTTTCTCCAAAGTCTGGAGGAATCCAGAACATTTGCCTTGTCAACGCTTGTTACTTTTTTGCGGCGTTTCATGGCAATGTCAAATGCCTTGATGGCAATTCTGCGAATCTCGTTTTCGTTGTAGGAAAGGGTATCGATGGCTTTCTTTACACCGTTCTCTTCTACTGTTTTTCTTTCGCCAAAATAAAGACCGCCTGTAAGCTCTCGTACGATGATCATGTCAAATCCGTCTCCAATGATCTCATCGCGAAGAGGGCATGCTGCACGAAGTTCGTTGTATAAATATGCAGGGCGAAGGTTTGCAAAAAGATTCAGTGCCTTACGAATGGCAAGAAGTCCTGCCTCCGGGCGTTTGGATGGCTCCAGCTTATACCATGGGGATGTCTTGGCATCTCCACCGATAGAGCCCATAAGAACTGCATCAGAAGCTTTCGCTGTAGCGATTGCCTCGTCTGTAAGCGGTACTCCATGTACATCAATGGAAGCTCCGCCTAAAAGTACTTCAGAATAAGAAAAAGTATGTCCATATTTCTCACATATTTTGTCCAGAACTTTTTTTGCTTCTGCAACGATTTCCGGACCGATTCCGTCTCCAGGAATCAGTGAAATGTTGTAATTCATAATAATTTCCTCTCCTTCGTTTCTGAATGCCAGCGGAAAATCACCTCTCGCCTGACACCAATGGATAATTGTTATTATAATAACGCACTTTCTTTAATATTTCAACATGTTAAAGTAAAAAACTGTCAAAAAACTGCCTTTTTCCCATTCTCAAAAAACATTCACGAAGAAAAAAGGCCCCATCCCTTTATGGAATGAAGCCTGTTCTTAGTTTCTGTCATATTCGGATGAATCTGATTATGCAGAAGCCTGCTCTGCTTTCTCAACTTCGGCAATTGCCTGTTTCCTCATAGGGATACGGCAGTTCTTATTGTTACCGAACTCTACGATCACGTCTTCTTCTGTCATGTCAATGATGACACCGTAGAAGCCGCTTGTAGTTACAATACTGTCACCTACAGCCATATCGCTGAGCATCGCCTGTACTCTCTTCTGCTCTTTCTTCTGAGGTCTGATCATCAGAAAATACATAATACCGAAAAGTACAACCAGCCATACGATGGTAAATCCCATACTCATTCCGCTTGATGCGTCCATTTGCTATTCCTCCTGTATCTTACTATCACGCCCTGTCTTTTTCACCAGCGCATTATAGTATATAATACACAAAATAATTTGATTCTTCAAGTATTTTTCCGATTTTTTATATTAATTTCATTTACTATATCTGCTGTTAATTTTTCCCTCTTCAAAACCAGCCAGTCGCATTTCTTTATATTCTGCAAAATTGCCCTGATCCAGTGCATCCCTGATTTCCTCCATCAGGTGATTGTAGAAGTAAAGATTGTGAAGCACGCAAAGGCGCATTCCAAGCATTTCTTTCGCTTTCAGAAGGTGGCGGATATAGGCTCTGCTGTAATGCTGACAGGCAGGACACTGACATCCCTCTTCGATTGGGGACGGATCCAATTCATATTTCGCATTAAACAGATTCAGCTTACCGCGATTGGTGTACACATGTCCATGACGTCCGTTACGGCTTGGATATACGCAGTCAAAGAAGTCGATTCCTCTTGCGACTCCTTCCAGAATATTGGCAGGAGTACCTACTCCCATCAGATAGGTAGGTTTGTTCTGCGGAAGGTGAGGCACGACTTCGTCCAGAATATGATACATCTGCTCATGAGTTTCCCCAACTGCAAGACCGCCAACTGCGTAGCCGTCCAGATCCAGTTTGGAAATGGTATCTGCATGCGCAATACGGATATCTGCATAGATAGCTCCCTGATTGATTCCGAAAAGCAGCTGCTCTTTATTCACTGTATCCGGCAGACCATTCAGTCTGGCCATCTCTGCCTTGCAGCGCTCCAGCCATCTGGTAGTGCGGTCTACAGAAGCTTGTACATATTCTCTGCTTGCCACACTGCTTGGACATTCGTCAAATGCCATGGCAATGGTAGAGCCCAGATTAGACTGGATCTGCATACTCTCCTCTGGTCCCATAAAAATCTTATGACCGTCAATATGGGACTGGAAATAGACGCCCTCTTCCTTGATCTTGCGAAGCCCTGCCAGGGAAAACACCTGGAATCCGCCTGAATCAGTAAGAATCGGTCTGTCCCAGACCATAAACTTGTGAAGTCCTCCAAATTCCTTGATCAGCTTGTCGCCTGTTCTTACATGGAGATGATAGGTATTGGAAAGCTCGACCTGGGTACCGATATCTTTCAGATCCATGGTGGATACTGCACCCTTGATGGCTCCAACAGTTCCTACGTTCATAAACACAGGTGTCTGGATGGTTCCATGTACAGTCTCAAACTGGGCACGCTTGGCACGGCCTTCTGTTTTCATAAGTGTATATTTTGCCATATGTGAATCCTTTCTTTTTTAAGTCTTTATCTTCAAAAAAATTTCTGTTTCTGCTGCCCTGCAAAGACATTTTTCTTTTTACACTTACAAAAGAGTGTAAAACCACGGCAGAAAACTTCATATATTATAGCCCGAAATAACCGAAAATTCAACACTTGTGCGAAGAATCCTTGTTAAACTTTTACATTGTCATTTAAGCCGGGGTATCGTATAATATTACGGAATATTTGCATTTGAATTTTTCACATATAAATAAGAAGATTTAAGGTTACTGTTCACTGGTAACATTCCGCGAGGTGTTTTTTGTGAACAAAGTTCACAGAAAACCCGAGAGTTGCGGCGCGAAATCATGCAAAGCATGATTTCTGTGCATCGCGAAGCGCGTTACTGTGAACGGAGTGAACAGTAACGATCTAAGCACATATGCAACAGATGAGGAGGCATATTCTTTACATGAGCAACAAATACACATTAGGAATTGACATTGGTTCCACCACTGTCAAAATTGCAATACTTGATGAAAACGACACCCTGCTTTTCGCAGATTACCAGCGTCATTTCGCCAACATTCAGGAAACACTGGCGGAGCTTCTGACGAAAGCTTATGGCAAACTTGGAGAGCTTACCCTTCATCCGGTAATCACAGGCTCCGGCGGACTTACCCTCGCCAACCACCTTGGCGTTCCTTTTGTACAGGAGGTAATTGCGGTATCCACTTCTCTTCAGAAGATTGCGCCCCAGACGGATGTTGCCATCGAGCTTGGCGGCGAGGATGCCAAGATCATCTACTTCGAAGGCGGCAATATTGAACAGCGTATGAATGGTATCTGTGCAGGAGGTACCGGTTCTTTCATCGATCAGATGGCTTCCCTGCTTCAGACAGATGCCACCGGGCTGAATGAATATGCGAAGAATTACAAGGCGCTTTATCCCATCGCAGCCCGCTGCGGTGTATTTGCCAAGACTGACATCCAGCCTCTGATCAACGACGGTGCCACCAAGGAGGATCTTTCCGCTTCCATTTTCCAGGCAGTTGTAAACCAGACCATTTCCGGTCTTGCCTGCGGCAAGCCGATCCGCGGTCATGTTGCATTTCTCGGCGGTCCCCTTCACTTTCTGGATCAGCTGAAGGCTGCCTTTATCCGTACCCTGAAGCTGGATGACGAGCACGCTATCACACCTGAGAATTCCCATCTTTTTGCAGCCATGGGTTCTGCTATGAATGCGAAGGATGAGGTAACAGTTTCCCTTACAGATATGACAAACTGCCTGAAGAACTCCATCAAACTGGATTTCGAGGTAGAACGTATGGAGCCTCTTTTTGCCACGGAGGAAGACTATGAGGCATTTAATAAGCGTCAGAGTGCCTATCAGGTAAAGAAGGGTGACCTTTCCCAGTATCACGGCAACTGCTATCTGGGTATTGATGCAGGTTCCACCACCACCAAGACTGCTCTTGTAGGTGAGGACGGAACCCTGCTTTACTCCTTCTACAGCAATAATAACGGAAGCCCGCTTAAGACAGCCATCCGTTCTATCCAGGAGATCTACAGCATTCTTCCTGAAGATGCACACATTGCGTTTTCCTGTTCCACAGGTTACGGCGAGGCGCTGATGAAGGCTGCTCTGCTGCTGGATGAGGGGGAAGTTGAGACCGTTTCCCACTACTATGCGGCTGCTTTCTTTGACCCGGAGGTTGACTGTATTGTAGATATCGGCGGACAGGATATGAAATGCATCAAGATCCGTAATCAGACCGTAGACAGCGTACAGCTGAACGAGGCATGTTCCTCTGGCTGTGGTTCCTTTATCGAAACCTTTGCCAAGTCTCTGAATTACTCCGTACAGGATTTTGCCAAGGCTGCCCTGTTTGCAGAGCACCCCATTGACCTTGGAACAAGATGTACTGTATTTATGAACTCCAAAGTAAAGCAGGCCCAGAAGGAAGGCGCATCCGTAGCTGATATTTCTGCAGGTCTTGCATACTCTGTTATTAAGAATGCGCTTTACAAGGTTATCAAGGTTTCCGATGCCAAAGAGCTGGGACGTCATATTGTGGTACAGGGTGGAACCTTCTACAACGACGGTGTACTTCGAAGCTTTGAGCGTATAGCAGGCTGTGAAGCTATTCGTCCTGACATTGCCGGTATTATGGGGGCTTTCGGTGCTGCCCTCATTGCCAAGGAGCGCTACCACGCAGAAGGCCGTGAAACCACCATGCTTTCCATTGACAAGATCAACGAGCTGAAATATACCACCTCCATGGCCAACTGCCACGGATGTACCAATAACTGTCGTCTTACCATCAACAAATTCACTGGCGGGCGTCAGTTCGTAAGCGGTAACCGCTGTGAGCGCGGTATTGGTAAGGAGAAGAATAAGGATCATATCCCCAACCTTTATGAATACAAGTACAAACGGCTTTTCTCCTATCCGCCTCTTTCTCCTGATAAGGCTACCCGGGGAAAAGTTGGTATTCCGCGAGTTTTAAATATGTTTGAGAATTATCCTTTCTGGTATACCTTCTTTACTGAGCTGAAATATCAGGTAGTGCTTTCTCCTACCTCTACTAGAAAGATTTATGAGCTGGGCATTGAATCCATTCCAAGCGAATCCGAGTGCTATCCAGCCAAGCTTGCCCACGGACATGTGACCTGGCTGATCAAAAATGGTGTGAAATTCATTTTCTATCCGTGTATCCCTTACGAGCGAAATGAATTCCCGGATGCAGTCAACCATTACAACTGCCCTATCGTTACCTCTTATGCAGAGAATATTAAGAACAATGTGGACGAGCTTCACGATCCGTCCATTACCTTTATGAATCCGTTCCTGGCCCTGACCTCTGAAGAGATCGTTACAAAGAGACTGACTGAGATTTTCCCGGATATCCCGGAATCTGAGGTGAAGGAAGCCGCTCACAAGGCATGGGAGGAAATGGCTGCCGTACATAAGGACATTGAGAAAAAAGGTGAGGAGACACTTCAGTACCTGAAGGAGACAGGCCGCCGGGGCATCGTTCTGGCTGGTCGTCCTTACCATATTGACCCTGAGATTCATCACGGTATCCCGGATCTGATCAACAGCTATGGAGTGGCAGTTCTCACGGAGGATTCCGTTTCCCATCTGGTACCTGTTGAGCGCCCGATCCGTGTCAATGACCAGTGGATGTACCACTCCAGACTGTATGCAGCAGCAAACTTTGTGAAAACCCGTGATGATCTGGATCTGATCCAGCTGAACTCCTTTGGCTGCGGACTTGACGCGGTCACCACCGATGAGGTTTATGAAATTCTGGATGGCAGCGGCAAGATTTATACCTGCCTGAAAATTGATGAGGTTAACAACCTTGGTGCCGCAAGGATCCGTGTCAGATCCCTTCTTGCAGCCCTTCGTGCAAAGGATGCTCAAAAAAGGGAGCGCACCATTAAACCATCTTCTATCGAGAAGGTTTCGTTTACTAAGGAGATGCGCAAGGATTACACCATCCTCTGCCCGCAGATGTCACCGGTGCACTTCTCCTTATTGGAAGCCGCTTTTAATGCAAACGGTTATCATCTGGAGGTGCTTCCAAATGACAACAAGCATGCCGTAGACGTAGGTCTGAAATATGTAAATAATGATGCCTGCTATCCTTCCCTGATCGTTGTGGGACAGATTATGGACGCTCTTTTATCAGGCAAATACGACCTGAACAAGACTGCCGTCATCATGTCCCAGACAGGCGGCGGATGCCGTGCATCCAACTATATTGCTTTTATCCGCCGTGCCCTTAAGAAGGCAGGAATGGAGCAGGTTCCGGTTATTTCCCTTAACCTTAGCGGTCTGGAGAGCAATCCAGGATTTAAGCTTACTCTTCCGCTGGTGAAGGCTGTTGTGTATGCCGCTGTGTTTGGTGATATTCTTATGAAGTGTATTTACCGCATGCGCCCATATGAACTGGAGAAAGGCATTGTAAACCGCAAGCACAAGATCTGGGAAAAACGTGTGATTGCATTTGTTTCCGGAAACTCCTTAAGCCACAGCCAGTTTAAGAAAATGTGCCGGGAAATGGTTCACGATTTTGATACCATCCCGATTAGTGATGAGAAGAAGCCTCGTGTTGGTATTGTAGGTGAGATTCTGGTTAAATTCCTTCCGGCTGCAAACAATCACCTTGCAGAGCTTCTGGAATCCGAAGGTGCTGAGCCTGTGGTACCGGATCTGATCGACTTTATGTCTTACTGCTTCTACAATCAGAATTTCAAGGTCGACAATCTTGGATTTAAGAAATCCAAGGCATTCTTTGGAAATATGGGTATTAAGGCAATCGACTGGGTTCGTAAGACTGCAAATGAGGCACTTGCGGAAAGCCGTCATTTCCATCCAACCGCCGATATTCGCGATCTGGCGAAAATGGCACGCCCCATTGTTTCTGAGGGTAACCAGACTGGCGAAGGATGGTTCCTGACCGGTGAAATGATGGAGCTGATCCATGATGATGTTCCGAATATTGTTTGTATCCAGCCGTTCGGCTGCCTGCCGAACCACATTGTTGGCAAAGGTGTTATCAAAGAAATCCGCCGTCAGTATCCGAAGGCTAATATTGCAGCCATCGACTACGACCCGGGTGCAAGCGAGGTAAACCAGCTGAACCGAATTAAATTAATGCTTTCTACTGCACAGAAGAATTTGAAGACAGAAGAGGCGAAAAATAACAACTAGCCTCGGTTCGTATTCCGAAAAAATACAAGAAGAAAGCCCTCAGAGTTGCCGCTCTGAGGGCTTTCGTGCTGCATACATTGAACATATCGCTTCTTTCTTGCCGAATGGCATTATAACCTATGCATATCTAAAAGTCAATATATTATAATTTTAATAGCATATTTAAAAACCATGTTCTAAAACGGCAGTTTCCCTGCAATTTTCTTCAGGTAGGCTCCGCCTGGCATCATGGCAAACTGCTCATCAGATGGCTTGCTCACTGCCAGATATACAATAAAATAGGCAGCCATTCCAAGAACCACTGCGATTCCAAGGCTGATGAAATTGGAATGGATCAGCTTATAAATTCCATAATAGGAAAAGCCTGCCACTACAGCCATAGGCACAGATGCCAGAAGTGGATTCAGATAAGCACTTCTCCATGGATTTTTGTACTGCATATACTGTTTCATCGCCCGCTCGTTCAGCAGACACATAACAACCGCATAAATAATCATAGCCACTACAATGGCATATACGCCAAGGTCAGTTGCAAACAGCAGAATTGCCATGGCGATCACATCCACCACCAGGGCAATTGCCGCATTGATCATGGGGATATTGGGCTTTCCGATTCCCTGTAGCACACCATTGGAAATATTGGAATTTCCATTGAGGATGATGGTAATGACACCAAGCATCATCAGCTGAGCTGCCGCCCCCTCTGTTCGCGGAAACAGAAGTCTTGTGATCGGGCCGGCAAGAACTGCAAGTCCAACTGCACATGGAATGGAAATAAACATACTGATCCAGGTTGCGCGGTCGATCTTATCTCTGGCACTGTCCATGTTCCTCTTGGCATACTGGGCAGAAACTTCCGGAATCATGGATGTGGGGGCTGTGCTTGCAAGCGTAAGGGGAATATTGATCAGGGTCATATAATAACCATATTCCGCATAAAGGCTTGTAATAGTGTCATGGTCAATTCCCTTAAAGCCCTGAATACCGGAATACATATAACTGTTAATAAAGCCGTTTACATTGTAAATAAAAGAGCTGAGGATGATCGGCATTACGATGAGAACGATATTCTTCATAACCTCACCGGTGGCCTCATCACGGGAATGAGTATCCCTGGCCAGTCTCTTTTTGATATTCTTTCGATTTACCCAGTATACAAAAAGCATGAAAAGCAATGCTGATGCAACTCCTGCACCGGTTCCCATAGTAGCTCCGGCAGCCCCCCAGGCATTTCGTACAGATTCTTCCGCACTACTGAATTTATTCAGCATGACAGTAGACATCAGGATTGCAAAAACCGCTACAAAACACTGTTCCACAATCTGGGACAATGAGGTAGGGAGCATGTTTCGATATGCCTGAAAATAACCTCGGAAGGTACCAAGAATTCCTGACAGGAAAATGGTTGGTGCCAGCATTTTCAGTGCAAGTCTGGCTCCGGACATGGATTCCGGCACCAGAATGGACGAACCGAAAAGACAAAAAAGTGCTACTACGCCTCCCATTATGATTACATATAACAGCGCACAGTGAAATACCTTCTGGGCGTCTCTGTAACGTTTAAAAGCCAGCTTTTCTGCCATAATCTTGGATACTGCCTGCGGAATGCTGAAAGAAGCGATCATCAGCAGGATAAAGTAAACATTCTGGGCATAATTGAAAAGACCCATACTGTTATTTCCAAGAGTATTGGAAAGCGGACTTTTATAGAGCATTCCGATGATCTTGGAGATCAATGCCGCGATCATCAGGAATGAAGCATTTTTTACAAGTGTGTTATCGTTCTTTTTCCCCATTTCTTATTGTTCCTTTTTGATATTTTCAATCTGCCAGTCAATGGGGGCAAGCCCGTTTTTCTCCAGAAATTCATTGGTCTGGCTGAAATGCCTGCATCCGAAAAATCCTCTTGACGCAGACAGCGGGCTTGGATGTGCAGCTGTGAGTACCAGCTGCTTCGGATTGTTCAGCATTGCTTTTTTCATCTGGGCAGGTCTTCCCCAGAGAAGATATACGATCGGGCGGTCCTGATCATTCAGGGTCTGGATAACCGCATCGGTAAACTGTTCCCAGCCGATTCCTCTGTGTGAAAACGCCTGGTGGGCGCGGACAGTCAGTACTGTGTTCAGAAGAAATACGCCTTGTTTTGCCCATTTTTCCAGGCAGCCGTTGTCAGGAATATAGCAGCCCAGGTCGCTGTGGAGTTCTTTATAAATGTTTACCAGAGACGGGGGAATGTCTATATCTTCTCTTACAGAGAAGCAAAGGCCGTTGGCCTGTCCATCGTTATGATAGGGATCCTGACCCAGAATAACTACTTTTACATCGTTTAACGGGGTGTATTCGAAAGCATTAAACATATCCTGGGGCGGTGGGAATACTTTTCTGGTGCGGTATTCTTCCATTATTGTTTTATATAGTTTGGCATAATATGGCTGATGAAATTCATTCTTCAGCGCGGCCTGCCAGTCTCCTGTTATCTGGCCCATTTTAATTGTCACCTCATCTTTTGTATTTTGCTATTTAGTGTGTTGAAAGTTGTTCAAGGCGGACGCACTCGGACAATGGTGATTGCTCACTCGCCGGCGCAA
>NZ_JBDGDM010000026.1:0-63287 GCF_040908885.1 Ruminococcus sp. RTP21358st1_G6_RTP21358_211008 | reverse complement strand
TTCGCAAGCCGCGCATTTTAGGAGCGGTTTTAGTGGAGGCGAGATCCATGACTTACGGAGACTTAGGCGCGAAGGCTTTCCTGAGCGTCTTAGTCGCAGTTAGTCATTAGCTTGCCGGAACGTTGCGACGCGCGGCGGTGAATATACATTGTGAAATCGCGTCCGGGATAATGACCAACACATTAAATAGCAAAAACGCCAACCTGCAAATTTTCCCTTGCAGGCTGGCGCCGAAATTTCTTATATATAATTTATGCCAGTAAAGTCTTACCAATAAAGTAAACCAAAACCAGCGCACCAAGTACGATTCTGTACCATCCAAATGCCTTGAAATCATGTTTCTTGATATAGCCCATCAGGAACTTGATTGCCAGGATGGAAACTACAAACGCTACCACCATACCGATCACCAGGATCAGCACCTCTGTACCGGTAAATCCAAAACCGAATTTCACAATCTTCAGAAGGCTGGCTCCGAACATAACCGGGATTCCAAGGAAAAAGGTGAACTCAGCTGCAACGGTACGGGAAGTACCAACCAGGATTCCTCCAATGATGGTAGAACCAGATCTGGATGTACCAGGAATAACGGAAAGCACCTGAAAACAGCCGATGAGAAACGCCGTCTTGAAAGATAAATCTTCCAGACTTGTGCACTGCGGCTCTCTGCTTTTATTATAGTTTTCCACAATAATAAACAGAACACCGTAGACGATCAGTGCAATGGCAACAACCACATAGTTATTAAAATGTTCTTCAATGAAATCATCAAACGGAAGTGCGATCACAATGGTCGGCAGACATGCTACCACAATCTTAAACCACAGCACCCATTTCTCTTTATCGCAGAAGCGCTCCACAAAATTCAGGATCACCTGTGCCCATTTGGGCTTCTTCGCAATAGCCATCTGGGTTCTTCTTGGAAGCTTCTTTATGTAAAAAGGCCACAGCTTATTCCAATACAAAACAACAACTGCAAGGATGGCTCCAAGCTGGATCACAACCAGAAATACGTCCATAAAATCCTGTGAAACATTCAGATGAATAAATTCATCAACCAGGATCATATGCCCGGTGCTGCTGATAGGGAGCCACTCAGTAATTCCCTCAACAATACCCAGGAAAATTACCTTTAAAAGTTCGATAATATCCATTTCTACCCCTTTCTAACTTCAACAAAATGAGGACGGAGACCTGAACTTCTCCGTCCTCTTTAGTATATTACACAACTTTGCTTTCGTAAACTTGTATTTTGCATTTTTCGCAAAATTTAGCCTTTGTTTGTTACTGTTCACTGGTAACGTTCCGCGAGGCGTTTTTTGTGAACAAAGTTCACAGAAAACCCGAGAATTGCGGCGCGAAATCATGCGAATGCATGATTTCTGTGCATCGCGAAGCGCGTTACTGTGAACGGAGTGAACAGTAACCTTTGTTTAATGTCTTAGAGCGTGTTTATTACCTTCTTGCAATAGTCGCAATATCAATCAGGCTCAGCTTGTTAGCATCTGTGTTTTCCAGACTTGTTACCAGAGCCTCTGCAGTATCAAGGCTGGTAAGAACATTTACACCTGTCTCAATAGCATTACGTCTGATCACGAAACCATCCTTCTGATGCTCAACACCCTGGGATGGGATATCAATAACCACATCAATCTTATGACCAAGGATCAAGTCCATAAGGTTCGGTGCCGGCTGCTCCAGCTTGTTGGTACGGATCACCTTAACACCATGCTCTTTCAGAGTATTGGCAGTTCCTCTTGTGGCATAGATGCGGTATCCAAGTGCCTCAAATCTCTTAGCGATCGGTACAGCGTCCTCCTGCTCTTCCGGTCTTACAGTCATGATCATGTTCTTATACTTCGGCAGACGAATTCCAGCTCCAAGGAATGCTTTGTAAAGAGCCTCATTGAAGGTCTCTGCAATACCAAGGCACTCACCGGTAGATTTCATCTCCGGTCCAAGGCTGATATCAGCGCCGCGGATCTTCTCGAAGGAGAATACCGGCATCTTGATGGCAATGTGTTTTGCCTCTGGCTGAAGACCAGGCTCATAGCCCATATCTTTCAGTTTGTATCCAAGGATTACCTTGGTTGCCAGCGGTACAATCGGGATTCCGGTAACTTTGCTGATGTAAGGTACGGTACGGCTGGAACGTGGATTAACCTCGATTACATATACATCATCCCCAAGAACGATGAACTGGATATTGATCATACCCACTACATGAAGTGCTCTTGCAAGACGTCTGGTGTACTCTGCAATAGTCTCTTTGGCTTTCTCGCTGATGGTTCTTGCCGGATATACGGAAATACTGTCACCAGAGTGGATTCCGGCACGCTCAATATGCTCCATAATACCAGGAATCAGGATGTCCTCGCCATCGCAAACGGCATCAACCTCGATTTCTTTTCCCATCAGGTACTTGTCAACAAGAATCGGATGCTCCTGTGCAATCTGGTTGATCACACCAATGTACTCTTCCACATCCTCATCGCTTACAGCAATTCTCATGCCCTGTCCGCCAAGTACGTAGGAAGGACGAACCAGAACCGGATAGCCCAGCTCATTTGCTGCTTTCTTCGCTTCTTCTGCGGTAAATACAGTGTGTCCCTTCGGTCTCGGAATCTGACATTTCTCCAGGATTTCATCGAACAGCTCACGGTCCTCAGCAGCGTCTACATTCTCAGCAGATGTTCCAAGGATCTTTACGCCCATCTTGGTAAGGGCTTCTGTCAGCTTGATGGCGGTCTGTCCACCGAACTGTACAACAGCTCCGTCCGGTTTCTCAATATTTACAATATTCTCAACATCTTCCGGTGTAAGAGGCTCGAAATACAGTTTATCTGCAATATCAAAGTCTGTACTAACTGTCTCTGGGTTGTTGTTGATAATGATAGTTTCATATCCTTCTTTTGCAAAAGCCCAAGTACAGTGTACAGAGCAGAAGTCAAACTCAATACCCTGTCCAATACGGATCGGGCCGGAGCCAAGTACCAGGATCTTTTTCTTATCCGGTGTGGCAATTGCCTCATTCTCAGTGCCTTCATCACCATATACAGAATAGTAATATGGAGTTGCAGCTGCAAACTCTGCTGCACAGGTATCTACCATCTTATAAGCAGCCTTGATACCGTAATCTGCACGAAGATCTTTGATCTCTTCTTCTGTTTTGCCTGTAAGACGGGCAATGATGTAGTCCGGGAACTCCATACGTTTTGCTTCCAAAAGAAGCTCTTTGGTAAGTTTTCTGGTCTTCAGGGCATTTTCCATTCCAACAAGGATTGCCAGCTTGTCAATGAACCAGATATCAATCTGAGTGATGTCATGAAGCATGGACTGCGGCATACCACGGCGGATTGCCTCTGCGATCTTCCAGATTCTGCGGTCATCTACGATTGCCAGCTCAGCAAGCAGCTCCTCGTCTGTAAGCTGGGTAAAATCATAGGACATAAGGCTGTCCACATGCTGCTCCAGGGAGCGGATTGCCTTCATAAGAGCACCTTCAAAGTTATGGCAGATACTCATAACCTCACCGGTAGCTTTCATCTGAGTGGTAAGGGTTCTCTTAGCTGTGATAAATTTATCAAATGGAAGTCTCGGGATCTTAACGACACAGTAGTCAAGCATCGGCTCGAAACTTGCGTATGTTTTTCCAGTGATAGCATTCGGGATCTCATCCAGTGTATATCCAAGTGCGATCTTCGCTGCAACCTTCGCGATCGGGTAACCAGTTGCCTTACTTGCAAGTGCAGAGGAACGGCTTACACGAGGGTTAACCTCAATAACACAGTATTCGAAGCTGTCTGGTTTCAGTGCGTACTGAACGTTACATCCGCCTGTGATTCCAAGCTCTGTGATAATGTTCAGGGCAGAGGTACGAAGCATCTGGTACTCTTTGTCTCCAAGAGTCTGGGACGGAGCAACTACGATGGAGTCTCCTGTGTGGACACCAACCGGGTCAATGTTCTCCATGTTGCAGACAGTGATGCAGTTTCCTGTACTGTCACGCATTACCTCATACTCGATTTCTTTCCAGCCTGCGATACAGCGCTCTACCAGAACCTCTCCAACACGGGAAAGACGAAGACCATTCTCCAGGATCTCACGAAGCTCGTATTCATTGTGGGCAATTCCGCCGCCGCTTCCGCCAAGGGTGTAAGCAGGACGAAGAACAACCGGATAGCCAATGGTATTGGTAAATGCAAGACCATCCTCCACCGTGGTAACAACCTTGGAAGCTGCAACCGGCTCGCCGATTTTCTCCATGGTATCCTTAAATTCCTGACGATCTTCAGCTTTCTTAATGGTCTGGGCTGTAGTACCGATCAGTCTTACATTATGTTCTTTCAGGAAGCCTTTCTCATCCAGCTCCATGGCAAGGTTCAGACCTGCCTGACCGCCCAGGGTAGGAAGAACGCTGTCTGGCTTCTCTTTCAGGATCAGCTGCTCTACCACTTCTACGGTGAGAGGCTCAATGTAAACACGGTCTGCAATATCTTTATCTGTCATGATTGTAGCCGGATTGGAGTTCAAAAGAACAACCTCCAGACCTTCTTCCTTCAGGGAACGGCAAGCCTGTGTTCCTGCATAGTCAAACTCTGCTGCCTGGCCGATGATGATCGGACCTGAACCAATAACAAGTACTTTTTTAATGTCTTTATTTCTTGGCATTATTTATTTCCTCCCATCATATCCATAAATCTGTCAAACAGGTAACTGGAATCCTGCGGTCCCGGGCATGCCTCCGGATGGAACTGTACAGTGAAAATATTCTTTCCAACGTATGACATTCCTTCGTTTGTTCCGTCATTTACATTCACAAATGCGGGATGAGCAATGTTTTTCTCCTCAAGGTCCTTGGCATCTACTACGTAGCCATGATTCTGGGAAGAGATGTAAACTCTGCCTGTTGTAAGGTCTTTTACCGGATGGTTTCCACCGCGGTGACCATATTTCATCTTATAGGTATCTCCGCCTGTTGCAAGTGCCATCAGCTGATGTCCAAGACAGATTGCAAAAATCGGAACATCGGAATCGTAAAGTTTCTTTACTTCTTTAATAATAGAAGTGCATTCTTTCGGGTCTCCAGGGCCATTGCTGAGCATGATTCCGTCCGGATGATCTCCAAGGATCTCCTCGGCCGGTGTAAGAGCCGGGTAAATAGTTACCTGACATCCGCGCTTATTCAGGGAACGGGCAATATTACGTTTCGCACCAAAATCCATGAGGGCTACCTTCGGACCATTTCCAGGAAGGATTTCTTTCTCACGGCAGGTTACTTTTTCCACTACTTTACCAGTTGTATATGCTTTTAACTTGGGGAGAATTGCGTTTAAGTCATAATTTTCATCCACTGTGATCATACCGTTCATGGTACCTTTCTCACGGAGGATCTTGGTAAGAGCTCTGGTGTCGATTCCTGCGATTCCAGGAATATCATGCTTGGTCAAGAAATGCTGAATGGTGTCAACGCTTCTGAAATTGCTTGGAACACGGGATAATTCACGTACGATAAATGCGTCGATCCACGGTCTGGTGGATTCCTGGTCATCATAACAGATTCCGTAATTTCCTATTAATGGATAGGTCATGCATACCGCCTGTCCTGCGTAAGACGGGTCTGTCATTACTTCCAGATAACCGGTCATGGAAGTATTAAAAACAATCTCGCTGATGACTTCCCTTGCAGAACCAATGCTGGTTCCTGTAAATACATGGCCATCTTCTAATATCAGAAATGCTTTCATACAATCTCCCTTTCTTATGTCATTTTCTTTCTTATTTTATCCTAAATCTTCAAGATTGTATCATAGCAAAATGCTTTTTTCAACAAAATATGAGCAAAAAAAAATTCTGTTGTGCTGAAAAAAATTGCACAACAGAAAAAAGCTACTGGATCCGAGTCTGAATAAAAGAGACATCCTGTGCCTCACAGCCAACCTTATACGCAACTCTGGCATTCGTAACAAAAGAAAAAAAATAATGCAGGAGATGGGACTTGAACCCACACGATCTTGCGACCACAGGCACCTGAAGCCTGCGCGTCTGCCAATTCCGCCACTCCTGCATTTCTTATGTTTCAATCGCTCTCTCGCGACTGCTTGATTATAATACAACACATTCAGTCAAATGTCAACACTAATTTTCAAAAAAATTTGAAAAATTTAAAAAATATATTTTTGTATCCTTTAGGATTCCGACAGAGATTTGTTCTTAGTCCATTTTGGTCTTTTTACCTATTCCAGGGGAACCGCAATTTATAATGAAATCAACCGTTATCCACCTGTGGCTGACGGCTGATACTATTTATACTTTTACACCAGAGAAATGAAATATGACGTACAAAAGAATCAGAGAGCTGCGGGAAGATCATGATCTGACACAGAAATACATGGCTCACTATCTCAATGTGATCCAGCGTACCTACTCACGTTATGAACGAGGGGAAAGGATCATCCCTCCTGATGTCTTATGCAAAATTGCAGACTTCTATAATGTAAGTGTAGATTATCTGCTGGAACGCACAGATACAAAGCAGCCTTATCCTCCCTCACTGCTCTCCCGAAAAACAAAAGACACCTAGTGCACTGTGCCAGGTGTCTTTTGTTTTCTGTCTCAGATTATTTTTTCCTGTCTGAAAATAAATTTCCTGCTGCCCACAGAATGGTACCTGCAGCAATACATACGTCAGACAGATTAAATACGATCTTACGAAGTTCTTTGTTCTTCACATTCAGGCTCACATAATCTGTAACATATCCTTTATTTCGACGGTCTGTGTAGTTGGACATTCCACCACCCAGGATCATGGCAAGACCAGCTCTGCTAAGCTTATTTCCGCCGTGGAGAAGCTGGTGCCAGTATTCCCCTGCCACACAGCCCATACCAGCTGCTGCAAGCTCCTGACAATTCTCCCTGCCGATTTTTACCTTACCAAGAATCTTATCTTTATTGTGACAATTCCGAAGGAGCAGTCTGCCTCCCAGCACTTCTTCTTTGCTTCCCTGAAGGCGGGTACTGTCAATATGTTCTTTTATCTTATAATCCAGCAGAAAGATTCCACCGGCAATTGTTAGCGAAAGCATAGATGCTGCCTCCTTATTTACTAGGTAAATCCTGGTCACTTTCCTCAGTTTCTGTTGAAACCTTTTCTGCCTCTGCACCTGCCTCATTCTCTGCCAGCTTCTCTTCCGTCTCTTCTACAGGTTCTGCAGTCTCAGTGTCCACCACATCGCCCTCAGCTTTCTCTGGTTCCGGAGTCGGGCATACAGAGCCACAGTATGGACAAAAGGAGACACTTCTGTCTACAGATTTTCCACATGCCGGACAGATTTTCCGTCCCTTCATCTCCGCTGCTGCATCCTTATATCCGTCAATAATATCCAGATGCTGCTCAATCTCTTCGCAGAACCCCTTAAGAGCTTCTTCTACCTCTGCACCTTCTTTGTACTTCTCAAAGATCACATTTCCAATATCTGCTTTCAGTTTCTGTACCATCTGCTCTTCACTGGAAATCTTGCTTCTGATCTTCTGTGCCTCATAAAGCTGACCAGCTTTTTTTCCAAGATCTTTGGTTGTCCTTGTAATTGTGTCACTTAACTCGTCAAAAAAATCGCGTGCCATAATACTGTCTCCTTTACATATAAAAAGTGTTGTAACTATTCAGTACTTTTACGGCTAAAAGCTGTCTCCTGAACAGCTGCAAAGTGATGAAACACCTGTTTCCCTGTCTACTGAGCCATCCCGATCAGGGGAATTTCCTGTCCGCGAAGAAGGATTCTCGGACCGCCTGTACCTTCAATATATTCTCTGGTAATGATCACCTGTCCAATACTGTCATCTTTCGGAATCTCATACATGATATCCAGCATATATTCCTCCAGAATGGCGCGAAGGCCTCTGGCTCCAGTGTGCTTCTCCAGTGCCTTGGCCGCAATTGCGTGAAGCGCATCTTCCTCATAATCCAGCTTCACCTCATCCAGGGCAAGGAGCTTCTGATACTGTTTCAGAATTGCATTCTTCGGTTCCTTCAGGATCTGCACCAACATATCCTCATTCAGTCCGTCCAGTGTATATATAATCGGCAGACGTCCGATAAATTCCGGAATCATGCCAAATGCACGGATATCATCTACTGTCACTTTTTCCAGAATATGTGGATCATTGTCATATTTGTCCTTCAGGTCTGCGTAAAAGCCGATAGATGCCTGCTTATTCAGTCTCTCCTTGATAATATTCTCCAGATCCGGGAATGCTCCTCCACAGATAAACAGAATATTTCTGGTATTTACCGTTACCATAGGAACCATGGCATTTTTGCTGTTGGCTCCGACCGGCACCTCTACCTCACTTCCCTCCAGAAGCTTCAAAAGTCCCTGCTGAACCGCTTCACCGCTTACATCACGCTGATTGGTGTTCTTTTTCTTGGCCAGCTTGTCAATCTCATCAATAAAGACAATCCCATGCTCTGCTTTCTCCACATCATTATCTGCTGCAGCAAGAAGCTTGGAGATCACACTCTCAATATCGTCACCAATATAGCCTGCCTCTGTAAGAGAAGTAGCATCTGCAATAGCCAGCGGCACATCCAGAAGTCTGGCAAGAGTTTTTACCAGGTAGGTCTTTCCGCATCCGGTAGGTCCGATCATCAGCATATTGGACTTCTCTATCTCAATCTCATCCATAGTGTCTGTAGCCACACGCTTATAATGATTATAGACAGCAACAGACATTACTTTCTTGGCTCTCTCCTGACCAATTACGTATTCGTCAAGACTTGCCTTGATCTTATGTGGTGCCGGGATCTTCTTAAGATCAATCTCTGGCCTGGCATCTTCTTTTTTCTTCTTTACTTTCTTCGGACGGGGAATTGCATCCTGAATACTGCCCAGATTGATCATACTCACATTAGGCATATTAAGAAGATCGTTCAGATTCAGTCCGTTATTCATCTGCTGGGTCATGGTGTCAAAGCTTTTCTGCATACAATCATTACAGATATGTATATTGTTAGGAAGCTCGATCATTTTGCCTGCCTGGCTCTCCGGACGATGACAGAGAAAACAGAATTTCTCATAATCGCTGTCATCTTCGTGATCATCGTTCTTCTCTGTTATATCGCCATCGATGATTTCGTCTTTTTCATCGTCAAAATGTTCAGTCATATAATTATTTCCTTTCCTGCTGCTGTTATCAGGCTGACCAGCAGTCTTTCCTATCTTATGTAAAAATCATTTTTGTTTTCTTATTGTACCATACTTTTCTCTGATTTAGAAATTAACTTTTTATAAAATGTGAAAAGGGAAGCCTTATCTGGTTACTGTTCACTCCGTTCATAGTAACACGCTTCGCGATGCACAGAAATCATGCTTTGCATGATTTCGCGCCGCAACTCTCGGGTTTTCTGTGAACTTTGTTCACAAAAAACACCTCGCGGAATGTTACCAGTGAACAGTAACCTTATCTGCTCCCCTTGCATATTACTGATTACCATCCGGTCTTGCACTCAATGTAACAGTTACTGTCGATTCCTCATACTCTCCGTTATTTAACCGTGCCACCTCAATTTCGATTTCTTCACCAGCTGAATAATACTGAAGCTTATCGTTGATATCAGCCTTACTTGAAACCTTCTGGCCATCCAGCTTGGTAATAATATCGCTTTTCTGGATTCCGGCATTATCTGCTGCCTCTCCCGGATACACATCCATAACAAATGCACCAGATGGCATATTATACATCTGGATTGCTTCTCTGGAAAGATCGGCGAATTTAACTCCCAGATAGCCAATCTGTGACTCATCTGAAACTTTATCCCTTGTCTTACGATTCATAAGTTCTTCCAGAATGGGCTGTGCCTTGGAAATCGGAATGGCATATCCGGTTCCCTCTATACTGCTTGATGCAATTTTGGCACAGTTAATTCCAATCAATTCTCCCTGCATATTTAAAAGGGCACCACCACTGTTGCCAGGATTGATTGCTGCATCTGTCTGGATCAGCTCCTCATAAGTATTAGAATCGGACTGAACAGTGCGGTCCAGGGCACTTATCCAGCCAGATGTTACAGTCTGACCATAACCAAGTGCATTACCAATGGCAACCACCTGCTCGCCAACAGCAAGATCATCCGAATTGCCAAGCTGGGCAATTTTAATCTGGCTCATGGTTTCTTCCGGAATGTCACTTTTTTCAACTGCGATCACCGCAAGGTCTGTATCCTCGTCAGTTCCTTTTATCTTTGCGGAAACTGCACCATCAATATTCAAGTCTCCATTTCCATTTATATAATTCTCAGTTTCCTGTTCTGCACTTACCACATCACTTCCGATAAAGCAGACACTCAGTGTAGTGGCGCCCTCCACTACATGATTGTTGGTAGCAATGAGAAGTTCGTCATCATTCTCTCCGACAATAATACCAGAACCGCTTCCTGTGCTGGGATATTCCATTCCGTAGCCGAAAAAGCTGCGAATTTCCTGCATGCTTACTGAAGTGATTGCCACGACTGAGGGCATTGCAGCCTGAGCAACCCCTGCAACGGGACCTTTTTCATTTGCTACAATTTCTGCATTGATGCCTTCGCCTGCATCTGTGTTTTCTTCTGCCGTGGTACTGGCAGATGCTGAAGAAGTAAGTGTCTCTGCAGTTCCTACTGCAGTCTGAGTTTCTTTCTTAAAATATTTATCTGACACCATATTCACTGCCTGAAATACCAGACCTGCCACCAGACCAAAAATCACTGCCAGCGTAATGGTATTTCCTGCTTTCCTTCCAAAACCTGAAGATGCTGCCTTATCCTTATGAAGTCTGTGATGTTTTTCTTTTTTCTTTTCTTCTGGCTTCTTCTCCTGTTCATCAACCTGATAATGCGCATATCTGGGCTCCGAAGATTGAGACTGAAAATTGCTGTCTTTGGATGAATTTCCGGAAGTATCTGAATTATTGCTGGAAGCGTAATAATTTCCATTGTCTGTGTTTCCTGCACCATCTGAATTTCTGCTGCTGGTATATTTGTAATGATAAGTTACATTTTCATTCAGTTCATCTTCGGGGGCCGCTGTCTGATCCGATGCAGCCGATCCGGATTCACCTGTATTCTCTGGCTGTTGGGAGCTGCCATCCGTTTTCTCTGGCTCCTGTCCCCAATTCCATTCATCACTCATATTCTGCTCCCTTCTATGTTCATAAACAGTGCTGCTGTTCACGTTGGAATCTGCAGCATTCTGTAACATTTTCTTTTATTTATGGTACAAGTTTAGCAAGCAATTGTGTTGAAAATGTGATAGATTCATTAAGAAAAGGTGACACGAAAAAAAGTGTCACCTTTCATAGCCACAGTCCCTGTTCACGAAGTGCATAACTGTGAAGACACTGAACAATTACTCATTTTTCCAATATTCACGGTTCATAGTACAAAACAGGATCACCTTTTTCGGCAGCATTTTATATCTTTTTCCAAGAAAATATCCCATATATTTGAAGCCACTTTGCCCTGCCAGCTTGGGAACCAGCCAGATATGCCCTGTTTTTATAAGATAAGCCAGGCTCTTTTTCACAAGGCGAAGTCCCTCTCCCTCTGATGGTACTCCCTCAAAAATCTCCGGATGATCTGCCTGGGAAACACCCAGATCAAAATTCCGGTGAAACTGCTGTCTGCATGAATAATTGTGTGAATGAATCACACAGGCATCTGCAGCATAGGCAATTCCATATCCCCGCTTTGCCATAGTTCCTGCATAGATCATATCTTCATTAAAGATAGCTTTTTTTACAAATCCGCCAATTTCCTCATAAATACTTTTCTTATAAGCTGCACACACATTGGAGCAAAAATAAGTTTTTATTCCATATGTGTCAGTATCTTTTTCCCATTTTATAGAAGAAGTTTCCGGATAATTAAATCTTCTGGTGTATTTTTCCAGATAAGCACAGTCCTCCCGGGCCAGCTGTCTTGCGTAGGAAGCTCCAACTTTAGAATTTTCCTGCAGTGGACGAATCAGATTTCCAATCAGATTTCTGTCTGCCGGAACTGCATCCTGGGTCATAAATACCATAATATCTGAATCAGACAGTCTTGCTCCCTGGCATCTGGTTCCACCGTGGTCAAAATCTGCCTTTTTCAAATGTACCACGTTCACTTTTGGAAATTTTTTCTCCCAGGCCGTGTTCCAGAATTTTTCTTCTGTATTCATAACAAGAATTTTTTCCACTGGATAATTCTGTGTGGAAAGAGAATCCAACAACTTCTCAAATTCATTTCCCGGACGGTATGCGGGAATAATTATGTCAACTGTTTCCATAGTATCTCTCCTCTTTCAGGCTCAGCACGAATAAATATACTTTCGTAATATAGTAACAATGCTGGCAGAGCGCACGTCTTTTTCGCGAAAAAGGGACCACTTCCTTTCGGATGGTCCCTTTAAATTTTCAATCAAGGAATATTTATCTACTGATCAATATCCGCTTCCATCTTCGAAGCCTCCATCGCCGGAGCTGTCTCCACTATAATCTCCGCCGCTGTAGTCTCCTCCATTATCGTAACTGCTGCCAGAATCACTTCCACTGTCATAACTGCCATCACTATAATCGCCGCTATAGTCTCCACTATAGTCGTTTCCGCTGTCATAACTATTGTCGTAGCTGTTATCATAGCTATTGTCGTAATCGCTTCCACCATAATCGTTGTAATCATAGTTTCCGCTTCCGTCACCTTGCCATACAATATCAGAAGAATTTCCAGCTTCATTACTTGCAATCGGAGACTGGTCAACCAAGGTATCTGCACCGCCTACAAGCTCAATGATCCGGGCATTCGCCTCCACAATGTTCTGTGACGGCTGGTAATTCTCATCAGCACCATACAGAAACTTATGAAGTTCCTTTACATTATCCTCCAGCGTGTCTGCAACAACCATGCTGGCCTTCTTCACATCCGCAAATTTGTACTTGGCTGGGAAGCCGGTAGTATCTGCAATGTTATATCCCATCAGAGTCGGAATCAGATTCAGAATCTCAGTTTTCGTGATGGATGTGGAAATCATAGGAAATACCTCGTCCATAATATTGAAAATAGTGGTAATTCCTGCTGACTTTGCTTTGTCAACCATCATTCCGATCACACGGCGCTGACGCTCAGTACGTCCCATATCCATGCTTGCAGTGTAACGGATACGGCAGTAAGAAACTGACTGCACACCATTCAGATGGTATGTTCCAAGGATTTCTTCCTCATTCTCCGGCTTGGGATCTGGCAGTTCTACTGGTGTGTAGCTTTTGCCGGTCTCCTGGGAAGTTTCTACACAATAGTCATTCATAAACACCATTTCCGCATAAGAAAGAGGAATATCAAGACCGCCAAGTGCATCTATTGCAGCTACCATTGCATTAAAATTAACAGTTACGTAATCCGTAATTTTCAAGTCAAGCATGGTATTCAGCATGGAAATGGCCTGTTCCGGACCGCCATATGCGTAAGCTGCATTTGCCTTGGTATAAGTATCATTTCCAATATCCAGAAGAGTATCACGATATACGGAAGCAAGCTTCACCTCTTTGGTATCATTATTGATACTTGCAATGATAATGGTATCACTGTTCTGTGCATCAAGCGCAGCATTCTTGGAACGCTGGTCGATTCCGAAAAGTGCATAAGTTGTATAGCCAGACATCTGTGGTGCTGTCACATTCGTAACAATCTTGCTCTCATCCAGCTGAGGTGTCTCAATCTTGTTCAATCTGGAATCAATCTGTCCATATACATACAATCCGCCAATAAACAGCAAAAGACAGATAATTTCCACAATAAACAAAGCAGTCCTCTTTTTTCTACCAGGTCTTGCCATTTTTCTTTCCTTTCTCAATACGCATTCTTATTAATGAATCCTTTAAAGATCGTCATAAACATTATCTTGATATCAAGCCCTACAGTCCAGTTCTCGATATAGTAAAGATCACACTCAATCCTCTTGCGGATGGAAGTGTCACCTCTGTATCCGTTTACCTGTGCCCATCCGGTCAGCCCGGGTCTTACCTGGTGCTTCACCATATATCTCGGAATCTCTTCACGGAACTTTTCCACAAAAAATGGTCTCTCAGGTCTTGGCCCTACCAGACTCATATCTCCCTTTAAAATATTAAAAAGCTGGGGAAGTTCATCAAGGCTGGTTCTTCGCATAAATCTGCCGATTGCTGTAACCCTGGGATCATTTTTTACTGTCCAGGCTTTCTTCTCCTCTGCCTCCGGCTGAATCTCCATAGAACGGAATTTATACATCCAGAAAGTCTGATTATGGAGACCCACACGTTCCTGACGGTAGATCAGCGGTCCAGGAGAAGTGAGCTTTATCAGCGCACATAGTACCAGCATGATCGGCGACGCCACAATGATTCCAATAATGGAGCCACAGATATCCATTATTCTTTTTATCATGGCATTAAAAGTATTACTAAGAGGAACATACCGGATATTGATCACCGGAAGTCCCAGAATATCCTCTGTATATGGTTTCGTAGGAATAATCTTATTATAATCCGGAATAAATTTTGTATGCACTCCTGATTTCTCACAAAGCGCTACAATCTCCTCCAGTCGGTAATATTCACTTAATCCCAGTGTAATCGCAATCTCGTCAAGCCTGTTCTCCGGCAGGATCACGTTTAGATTGGCAATTCTTCCGATCACCTTGACGCCTTTATACATGGTACCTGCAGTAATATTGTCATCCAGAATGCCTCTTACCACATATCCCCACTGAGGGTTCTGCTGAATGCGGTCAATATACTCTTCTGCTGCCCGGCTGTACCCAACCAGTACTACCTGTTTCTGGTTCAGTCCTTTCTTTCGCATTTTGCGCAGGCTGTAGAAAATGAACATTCTTGCTCCCCAGCTTGCCACAATGCAGATTCCGTAAAACATATACAGTACGGAACGGGAAATATCGCCTTCTTCAATGGTATACAAAATAAATGTAGTGATCAGAATACCAAGAGAATTGGCTTTCACAATATTAGACAGCACAAGACGTCTTCCCTGCATACGCATTGGTTCATACAGCGAAAACGCATGATACAGCAGAATATATGCCGGCAGAATAAATACCAGTGCAGACATATACTGCTGGAAGCTTCTGGCCCGGACTGCATTTGCTGCAAAAGGTCCGATAAATCTCAGCGCCCAGGCAAACATATAAGATAACGTAATTACACAGGCATCTATAACGACATGGAGCCGACTGAAGTTCTTCTGATTATCTTTAATCAATCTCTGCCACCTCTGCCCTTCTTCGCATGTTGCTGGTTCTGTCACTCACAGCAACCTTCACAAACCTGTTCCTGCTGCGCGTTTCATCCACATCTCACGCTTTAAGCACTATCTGGTCTGTGACTTTCTCTATCTTATAATAGATAAAACAGAATTGCAATAAATTCTTCATACATTAATGTGAAAAATAGTTACGAAATACTAACGAATCACTTCTGCACAAACTTTTTATACCATAAATCTGTAAATTATATTCCACCACAGTTCCAGCTGGATTCTGGCGTATCTTCCAAGATTTCTCATGTGGAACTTCACTTTTTTATTTCTATGACTGATCTGGAACCCATTTTTGATTCCTGCCACATACTCCCTGCCCATTCCCTTCTGGGAAAAAAACAGGATCTTCATGCCAAAGCCCGGCACCAGAAAAGGAAGATTCAAAATAATCTGAAGAACCGGCATATTTTTGTAGATCAGATAAATATTATTTCTTGAAGAATATCTGGTCTTAAACTGATTGTATCTGGATCCGCTTGTTCCGCTGCCTACATGATAGACCAGTGCAGCTGGCACATACCAGTTCTCATATCCAAAGATCCTGGCACGATAGCCCACATCAATATCTTCCAGATATGCAAAATGCTCTTCATCAAAATATCCGATTTTCTCAAAAACCTTCTTACGGTAAATAGCTGCGCCAGCGCATGAAGCAAATATCCGCCCTTCCTTCTCAAAGGAATGAATATCCTTTCCTTTGCCCCGGGCATATGCCCAGCCAAGAGCAGAATAATAATTTCCTGCATCATCCAGTTTATTCCGGTCATGATAACAGATCATCCTTGCACTGCAGGAGAAGGCCTTCTTATGACGCTTTATAGCTGCCAGCATTTCCCCCACAAAATTCTTATCTACTTCTGTATCGTTATTCAAAAGGAGCACATAAGGTGTCCGTGATGCATAAATCCCCTCATTTACAGCTCTTGAAAAGCCGAAATTATCTGGCAGCTCCACAATGTGTACCCAGGGAAAGTTCCCCATTACAAAGGCAACGCTTCCATCTGAGGATCCATTGTCCACCAGAATGGTCTCAAAATTCTGAAACGCCTGCTGCTCCAGGCTTGAAAGCACACCCTCCAGATATGCCATCCCATTATAATTGGGAATAATGACTGATACTTCCTGCATAATGTCTTCTTAGTCTTCCTCCTTTTTGCCGGTCATGCCCGGAAGTGGTCTTAAAGAATAATTCCACTTGGTCAGGGAAAGATTCTTATTATAATTGGGATCACCGTTCTTCAGAATATCGATCCAGTTACATCTCATATATTCGATTTCCCGCTGGAAACGTCTGACTTTCACCTCATTGTTCTCTGCTCCGCGGGTCTTGGATTCCATATGGTAAAGCCTTGCATAAGGATCATAAACCACCAGATAACCTGCTTTCGTAGTCTTCAGGCACAGATCCACATCGTTAAAGGCGACTGCAAGTTCTTCTGTGAAGCCGCCCACTTTGTCAAAAGCACTGCGCTTCATCATCATACAGGCTGCAGTTACAGCGCTCATATCCTGTAAAATAGACGCCTTGTGGAGATATCCGGTACGATCCGCAGGCATATCCACAAACATATGACCTGCAATTCCACCAATTCCGATCACACAGCCTGCGTGCTGGATGGTATTGTCCGGATAGATCAGTTTCACACCTACTGCTCCCACTTCTCTTCGCTGACACACCCCCAGCATTTCTCCCATCCAGTCCTCTGTAATGACCGTTACATCATTATTCAGAAAAAGGAGATATTCACCTCTGGCATTTTTAACCCCAAAGTTGTTGATCGCGGAATAGTTGAATTCCTTTTTCCAGCAGATCAGATGGATCCTGGGATCCTCTGAAATCTTCCTGTAATAATCAAAAATCTCATCTGTAGTGCTGTTATTCTCCACGATAATGATCTCATAATTGTCGTAGAGTGTGTTCTTCTTAATAGATTCCAGGCATTTCTCCAGAGTTTCCTTCTCGTCTTTATTGGGAATGATAATGGAAACAAGCGGATGTCCCTGTACCGGGTATTTCACTCTGTAAAATCCAAGATCCGGAGTATGGCTTACAGTGCCTTTTACTCCAGTCCTCTCAAGATGCGCCTCGATAGCACGTTTGCCTGCTTCAAAAGCGTACATCTTACTTGCAGGATTATCAGCAGTAGATGCCTTGTGGGTACGCCAATGGTACAAAATCTCCGGTACATGCACCACTTCCCTGGCTTTTTCCACACAACGGAAAATAAAATCATAGTCCTGTGCACCGTCAAATTCCCTGCGGAATCCGCCCACTTCTTCTACCAGCTGCCGCCGCACAACAAAAAAGTGACAAATATAGTTATTGGAACGAAGCAGATCAATATTAAAATCCGGCTTCAGATGCGGCTGAAAATGCTCGTCCAGTTCAGCAGTCACTTTATCCTCATCTGTGTATACTGCATCCCCGTGCTCATGCTGGTTCAGTGCATTCACAACCTCGTAAAGAGCATTTGGCGCAAGAAGATCATCATGATCCAGAAGCCCTACAAATTCTCCCTTTGCCATGGCAAATGCAGCATTGGTGTTCTCTGCAATCCCTTTATTCTCAGTGAGCTCCTGCCAGCGTACTCTCCTGTCCCTGCTGCTGTATTCTTCCAGCACTTTTCTCATAGACTGATCTTCCGGACTTCCATTGGCAATGCAAAGCTCCCAGCTCTCATAGGTCTGTGCTTCCAATGAATCAATCATCTGCCGCAAGAATAATTCCGGAGTACGATAAGCCGGAACTACCACGCTGATAAGAGGTGCGTAAGCAAATTTTTTCTTTCTTTGTTTGTCAAGGACCGTCTGGTCCGGCACATATGCCGCGTACCAGGGACCATAAGGGATCTCCTCCGGCTCAAAGCGCTCGTGCAGCCGTATCCAGAACTCCCTGGGACCATAATGCTTCAGATACAAAAGTCCCTTCTGGATCATGTAAGGAGATAATTTTTTGAAGAAACGAGACCACTGGATCCGTCCCTCTGATCCGTTTTTATCGCTCATATTAAAATCCTTTGCTTTTATAATGACCCTATTTTAACATTGAAGAAACAATTTTGCAAGGAAGCTGTAAAAGAAAGGTTGAATTGAACCACATTTTAGGATATGATTATATTTGTATTATATTTTTTTATTTTACAGGAAAAATATACTATATGTTATACTTGCAGCAGAATTGTATCTGCACTGTCAGAAAGAGTGTTACGATGCTGTTCACAGACATCACTGCAGATACCATTATTTTAATACAGGAGTTCATTATACTATGAAAAAGCGAAAGATAACCTCAGTTTTTCTGGCTCTTGGTCTTTTCGCATCTCTTCTTTTCCAGGTTCCCATATCTGCAGAAGAGGCAGACCAGAGTGCAGCAGTTGAAGCATCAAGTACCATATCTACCAATTCCATTTCCGGATGGCCCCAGGCTTCCGATATTTCTTCTGAAGCGGCTGTAGTCATGGAGAATACCACCAATACCATTCTCTATTCCAAGAATGCAGACGAAGTACTTTTCCCCGGAAGTACAGTCAAGATCATGACTTGTCTTCTGGCTCTTGAAAATACACAGCTCACAGATGAGGTTACCATGACCGCCACCGGAGTTTCCGGTGTCACAGACGGTGGTGCCAGTATTTCCTCACAGGTTGACGAAGTCTTCACTGTAGAGCAGTGCCTGTATGCCATTATGGTTGCCTCTGCCAATGATATTGCACTGCAGATTGCAGAGCATGTAGGCGGTTCTGTAGACGGCTTTGTCCAGCAGATGAATACCCGGGCACAGGAGCTTGGATGTACCAATACCGTATTCACGAATCCCACCGGACTTCCGGATGACAACCAGCACACTACAGCCCACGACATGGCGCTGATCATGCAAGCCGCCATCCAGAATGAGTCTTTCAGAACCATCGCAGCAGCCACCAGCTACACGATCCCTGCCACCAATAAAGCGGCAGCCCGTAACCTGACCAGCAAATTCACCATGACAGATACTGGCAGCACTGGATTTTACGAAGGATGTATCGGCGGTAAGGAAGGTTATACGGAAGCCTCCGGAAGTACACTGGTATGTGCAGCCCAACGAAATGGCATGACTCTGATCAGCGTAGTCCTGAAAGGTGCTTCCGGTCAGACAGCTCCTGATGCAGCCTCTATTCTCAATTATGGATTCGATCAGTTTGTAACTTTATCCCTTGGAGACAGCGATTTCAGCATTATCTCCGGCGGTGACGTAGTAGTTCCAGCCGGCACCGGTGCCGATAGCCTTACCACAGAAGATTCCCAGAACGGCGACCAGATTGACCGCACCTACCTTTTTAACGGCACTTCTGTGGGATCTGCAGTCCTTGAAGTTGTTCAGTCTGATGATACTGCTTCCGTCCAGGAAGGTCAGCAGCACATGCAGGCGGCCAAGGACTACTCCGATAATCACACTGAAATTCCGTATTTTGTAATTGCCGGTGTATTCTTACTTCTTCTGATTCTTTTGATCTGGAGGATCGTGAAAATTGTAAAATCCTAATAAAAAGCCCAGTCAGGACAGGGTATCTTCCTCTCCCGACTGGGTTTTTATATTAGTTCTGCATCAAACTATTTCATCCTTCTTCTCATACGCCATCCTGAATGCACAATCCCCTCTCACAATACTCAGATTCGGATTGTAATACGGATCACCCTTTTTCAGAAAATCTCCGTAACGTTCCCGGAAATGATCCACCTCTTTCTGAAGACGCGCCTTCTTCTCCGGCGTATTCTCCAGTCCGCGTGACTTAGATTCATAATGGTACAGGCAGGCCTCCGGAGTAAATACAACCAATTTACCAAGTGCCCTTGCCCTAAGACAGAAGTCAATATCATTCAGTCCCACTGCAAAGCTTTCATCCAGCCCATGAAGTTCCTCAAAAACGCTTCGCTTCACCATCAGACAGGCGCCTGTTACTGCACTCTCATCCTGTGTAGTTGCCAGTCTCCACAAATATCCTGTGGCATATCTGTCATATCCGGTAAGAATATGTCCTGCAAAACCTGCGATTCCTACCACGACACCAGCATGCTGAACCGTATTATCCGGGTAAAGGAGCTTGGCACCTACAATGCCCACATCCTTTCTCTGGCAATAGCCCATCATGTTCTCCAACCACTCTGGAGTAATAACCTCTGTATCATTATTGAGCAGAAGGAAATAATCTCCATCCGCATATTTTGCACCAAAATTGTTGATTGCTGAATAGTTGAAGGGACCATCCCATGTAACCACTTTTACCTGAGGATACCGCTTCTCAAGTTTCTCATAATAGTGGAAGGTCTCTTCCCTCTCACTGTTATTCTCAATTACGATAATCTGGATATTTTTCCAGGTGCTCTTCTCCAGAATGGAAGTCACACATTTATTCAGATCCTCTGTATGATCCTTATTCGGAATCAGAATGGATACCTTCGGGTCACCCTCTATAACAAAACGGGTTCTGAAAACAACCGGGCATCCAGTGTATTCCACCTCTGCCTTAATTCCCATGCGCTCATAATGCCCTGCAAGTGCCTTTTCTCCTGCGATCACTGCATATGGCTTGTCATCCGGATTTCCCGCTGTGGAACCCTCATGGCTTCTCCAGTGATACAGAATTTTGGGAATATGGCGGATCTTCTCACTGTCTGTATGCTCCGTGCAGCGAAGCAGAAAATCAAAGTCCTGAGAACCGTCATATTCTGGCCGCAGAAGCCCTGTTCGGTCAAGAAGCGTTCTCTTTACAACCACCAGATGGCAGATATAATTTACGCAGCACAGATAATCAGGGTTAAAATCCGGCTTAAAATGAGGGAAAAGCCGATTTCCTCTTATATCAATAATATCCTCATCAGAATAAATAAGATCCGCCTCCGGATGCTGTGAGATTTCCTTTGCCATCTGATAAAAAGCTTCCTCTGCCAGGGTATCATCATGATCTGCAAATGCAATATAATTTCCAGTGGCAATTCCAATAGCAGCATTTGTATTGTCTGAAATCTGCAGCTGTTTCTCATTGAAAACAACTTTGATCCTTGGATCCTTTTTCTGATACTCTTCCAGAATACTGCGGATCGGAGAATCTGCTCCACTTCCATCTGAAAGGCAAAGTTCCCAGTTGCTGTATGTCTGCGCCAGCACAGAATCCACAAGAGCCTTCAAAAGATACTTATCCGTCTTATAGAGAGGAACCACAAGGCTAAACTTAATGTTCTCCCGAAAAACAGTCTTTCTCTGCTGATTCAGTTCTTTCTTAGTAACCCTGTTCTCCTTCAGCCAGGTCTGGTAAAGACCGTCTCCCTTGCTCAATGCTTCCAGCTTGATCAGCGACTTCCGGATCACAGTATGAATGCCATTGGAACGATAATTCTCCATTGCCTTTTTCGAATAAAGGCTGGCTTTTGCCTTAAAGCGTTCGCCCTTTGAAATACCAATCTGGTAGACTGCCTTTTTTCCGTTCTCATCCTTTGCAACAAGATAAGCCTTCTTTCCAGATACATTTTCTGCCTGGATATGGAATCCGCAATCCTTATTCACTTCGCATTCCCGAAACATTTCTGCCACGTCCATTCGGGTATTCCGCTTCAGGGTTATTTTCACAGGCTTTTTATTTTCATCATATACCTGCAGGGAAACCGGTGTAGTTCCTACCGCCCAGCCGGCAAGGATAACCTTCTTCTGCTCTCTGACTATAGATTCCCCATCAACAAAAAGCTGAGGTTTTCCCTGTTTTCTCATAAGATCCGAGGTTTTCATCTTATACCAGAGGAAACGCTCCTTTCCGTTAACAGCGTACACCTCAAGTTTTTTGTAATTCTGCAGATTTTCAGGCAGGGTAACTAATACCTCCACCCATTTGCCTCCTGGATTTTTCGTCTCCACAGCCCTCATAAATCCGGTCATCACAGTAATCAGGTTTGCCTCAGAAGGAAGGCGGATACCATCCAGATAACACTCTATATCTGCTTCCTTTGAAACCCTTCCTATGATCATATATTTGTAATTATCATTCAAAAGAAACCGTTCTTTTTCAACCAGCATTACCTTTTGATTCATTCTACTTTCCTTTCTTTGCAGAAGATTCCCAACCATTTTTCAAACGGCCCACTGCTTCTCTCGCCCGCTCTCCAAGCACTCCTTTAAGACTGTGGCTTCTCACCTCAAGGGAACAGATCTCATTCAGCATATCTTCCTTTGCCTCATCAATCTCCAGATTCAGTGTAAGATTCTTAGCACCTTCCGGAACCTCTATATCTACAATACAGGGATCAAACCGCGAAAGGAAAGCCCAGCTGCCGCAGATTGTTCCTTCGGGTGTCAGAACCCCGTCCAGGGAAGCTGGCATCCTGTCAAAACGGATTGCTGCAAGATGTACCGTACACGGATGATCACCTGGATCAATTCTAATAAACCTGCAGCTTTTCGGCAGATTCAAGGTGCATTTTACCTTTCCGGCCATAATAGGTCTTTTTACAGAACTTGCTTCGGAATACATACCTCTTTGTTCTGCGAAATATACCTGCAGCGGTCCCAGATTACTCAGGGACAAATATTCCACCCCTGGAGTCATTGTGGCATACATCTCCCTCATAGGAACATGCATGCCTGTAATATATACCTGAAAACCGCTTTCCATTCTGGAAAAACTGGTTCTCATCACTTCTGAAATACCAAATTTCTCATAAAATCCGGCTGCATTCAGCACTTCACGCACTTTATGCGTCTGTATATAGTAATGGATGATCCGATACAGTACAAATTCACAGGGAACAGGAAACTCAAATGTCCATTCATAGTCCAGAAGTGTATATGGACGGGTCATTACAACATTGTCACAGATCATATCAATATTCGTAACATCTGTACATGTCAGTCCGCCAGGCATAGGCACATCACCGAAAACATTTTTGAATTCCTCAGTTATTGTGAACGGCTTTTTGCTGTGAAGCTTCTGTACGTTTTCCAGATATTCCGTAAAAATTTTCTCAGCTTTTTCCTTTTCTCCCTTTCCCAGCAGATCATCCAGATATTCTGCAAGATTCTCCTGTTCCAGATACTCAAAATAAGCACAGTCTTCGCCTATCTCGCACTTGTTGCTCAGAAACGGAACTTCCCCATACATCTGATCAAGCTTCTGATTCCATTTTTTCATGCGAAGAACATGTTCTTTTCCTTCCGGATACAGCCATTTTTTCTCCAGCCATCTTTTCCCATCTTCTTCCACAATGTCAGTGCGAATTGCGAAGGAACGGCTTCTTTCATTGGAATATTTACTGAAAATAATCTCTTTCATTTGTTTTCCTTCCTTTCCACAATCACCAGGAATGAATTGGAAAATTCCTGAAAAAGTCCTGCATCAGTGAGGGAATCGTATACTTTCCCCTCATTGAACAATTGTATTCTGTTACGGTCAAAATTACAGAAATTATCCCGAAGCTCGCCTTTCTTCGGCAGACGCTTGTCTGAATAAATAGTCATCGGGAATTTATAATCCGGATATGGATAATAGAAAGTGGTCTTAAATTCACCAGCCTGGTCAATAATATCAGACAGTTCCTTTCTGGAAAAAGTCCGCACACTTCTGGTATCCGGATAGTTCTCCAGTCCTTCAAAATATTTTCCCACATGATCTTCGGTGCAGCCGGCCCAATATTTCAGGCCAAGTCGGTTCTCAATCGCGATCACGATTCTGCCTCCCAGTGCCAGATGGCGGGCAATGCGTCTGAGCATTTCCACATAAGGCTGTGCTGTCCCGATATAGCCCTGGGAATATTCAAACACACCGATCAGGGTAATGTAATCATATTTCTCAGTAAGGCTACTCTCCACATCCTGAAAATTTCCTACCATAATTTTCACATTATCACATTCGCGATTTCGATATGCATTGATGGTGCTGCGCATTTTTGACAGATCGATACAGGTGACACTTTTGGCTTTTCGCGCGAGAACTCCTGTGATCGGTCCACATCCGGATCCGATTTCCAGAACCTTCTGTTCTTTTGTGATAGGGAGCCACTCCAGAATGTTCTGGCGAATATGTGAAAAATGATAAAGAACCGGCCAGCTGTTTCGCTCATAGATCAACTGGTTTAGTTCCTTCTCCTGATAATTTTTCGCAATTTCAAGAAGCTCTTCTTCCACAGGACCATCGCTGTACAGATCCTCGCCTGGGTAATACTCATAATCTAATGTTACGTTTCCGATTTTTTCCTGCATATTTTATTATTCCTCTATCCACACTTTGGAATTCATATCGTAGAATCCAACTGTATTTTTGGAAGAAACCACAGTTATGTTGCATGCATCATATAAACGATGGAATACGGTAAAATCTCCATTCCGATAGCCGGTACAGCCAAAGGAGAGAAGATATTCCCCACCCTGCATATCCATTTTCTGCTCAAAAACCACTACACACTCATCCCCTGCGTCTGTGTGTTCCACATTCACACCTTCATACATAGTGTTGGTTCCTGTGATCTCAGTTCCCTGAATATTCTTGAATGTGAAAGCCATAATAGGCTGCTGAATGCTTTCATGAAAATGAATGCGCATTTTAATCTGAAATTTAGACCCCTTCTCGATCGTGTTGGTCTGAAGGCTCTTGGAATCCATTACAACGAAGTCTGTGATCTCAGCCTGTTTTTCCCCATACTCCAATGTGTTCGGGTTCACAAGGAATCCCTGTTTCCAGTCTTCTTTCTTTGTCTCTGAGCCTTCTGCCTGTTTCACCGGATCCTGATGTACCAAAAGCTGCTTATACATGTCTACCATAGCTTTAGGCGTACCCTCGTCCAGCATGACACCCTGATTCAAAAGAATAACACGATCGCAGTATTTGGAAATGCTTCCCAGGTCGTGACTTACAAACAAAATAGTTTTGCCCTGTTTCTTAAATTCCTCAAACTTATGATAGCATTTCGCCTGAAAAAATACATCACCTACAGAAAGTGCTTCATCCACTACCAGGATCTCCGGATCTATGTTGATAGCCACAGCAAAGGCCAGGCGTACAAACATACCACTGGAGTAGGTCTTTACCGGCTGATGGATAAAGTCACCAATATCTGCAAAACTGAGGATTTCATCCAGCCTTGCGTTGATTTCTTCTTCGGAAAAGCCTAACATGGTACCATTCAGGAAAATATTTTCCATACCAGAATATTCCGGATTAAATCCGGCTCCCAGTTCCAGAAGAGCCGAAATTCTTCCATTTACGGTTACGGTTCCGGTTGTAGGAGCCAGTACACCGGTAATAATTTTCAGAATAGTGGATTTTCCGGAGCCGTTTGTTCCAATAATACCAACGCATTCTCCTTCTCCAATATCAAAACTAACATCCTTAAGTGCATAATGCTCTTTATACAGCTTCTTACGACTAAGCCCCAGAGAATCCTTCAGGCGATCCAGTGGTCTGTTATAGAGCTTATACATCTTGGACAAATTTCTTATTTCAATGGCGTTTTTACTTTCCACGTTGTTTCCTTTCTTTTCTATCCGCATCATAACTGCTCAGTTCTTCTACAGTTCTGTACTTCATCGAACATGTCTCATGAGCCGTTACCTTTCCTCTTCGCTGAATACATTTCGATTCATAACTGCTTTTCTTCTTTTTACAGAACATCTGCAAAATGAACCCGAAGCCGCTTAAAAATCCAGTTTCCAAACAGGAAGCAGCAGATGGCAAATACCCAGAAATATAATGTCCAGACTGGTCTTTCGAAGAACCAGCGCTTGATAATAAATGCGTCACGATATCCTGATACAATATAAAATACAGGATTCAGCTGAAGAATTTTGTATAGAAGGCTGTTGGTACCGATCATGCTCTCTGACACCCACATAATAGGAGTCAACCATACTCCAACCTGTAATCCGATACCAATAATCTGGTTCAGATCGCGGAAAAGGACTGCAATTGCGCTGGTAGCATAGCAAAGTCCCAACACAAGAAAAAAGACGCATGCACTATAATACAATATCTGAAGGTAGTACCAGTCAGGAAATCTTCCGTTACATATATAAAGAATAATTGCCAGAAGTACAAAAAAGCCATGTACAAATAAAGCGGAAATTATTTTTACCACTGGAAGGACGCTAATGTTGAACACTACCTTTTTTACAAGGTAATTGTATTCCAGAAGCGAATTGGTACCTCCGGAAAGCGCATCAGAAAAGAAAAACCAGGGCACAATACCAGCTACCAGATAAAGCACAAAAGGGACTCCCAGTTCATCTGTGTTGGACCGGAACCCCACTGAAAATACAAACCAGTATACCAGAATTGTTACCACTGGCTGAACGAAAGCCCAGAAGGTTCCAAAATAAGAACCTGCATATCGGGTCTTGAAATCATTTTTTGCCAGTTTCATAACCAGCCGGCGGTTTTTATATAAATCCGCCGGCAGGGAAAAAATAGACTTAAGCATTTACAGTCTCCTATCTGTTAAGTTCCTTAAAGCTGCCCCATTTCTGATCCTTGTCAGAGAAGATCAGCTCCATACCTTCCGGAATCGGCCACTGTACATTGATGTCCGGATCATTCCAGATCAGACCGCCCTCATCGTTTGGATGATAAAAATCGGAGCATTTATAAGTAAACTCCGCATTCTCAGAAAGAACCAGGAAGCCATGTGCAAATCCTTTCGGAATAAAAAACTGTTTCTTATTCTCTGCTGAAAGAACAACTCCGTACCATTTTCCATAAGTTTTGGAGCCCTCTCTTAAATCTACAGCCACATCAAACACTTCTCCGTTTACTACGCGGACAAGTTTGTCCTGTGGATAATGAAGCTGGAAATGGAGACCGCGAAGAACACCATAACGTGAGCTGGACTGATTATCCTGTACGAATTCTACGTCAATTCCTGCCTCTTTGAAGTCATTGTAATTATAAGTCTCCATAAAATAACCTCTGGAATCTCCAAATACGGTTGGCTCGATTACTTTTAATCCTTCAATATCATCACAATTTGTTACTTTAATTTTTCCCATTTTCTTTTCTCCTTATTTATCTTTCATTTTATATTCAGTCAAATTTACAGTCTTATCGACTTCTTGGAACGTGTTTAAAAAGGTTTTCTGCAAGATGTGCGTCACAATTTGTGGGAGATCTTTCAAACACGCTCTAATATACATGATTCCGTCTGATAAATCAAGATTATTGGTTACTGTTACTGGTCATCCTATCTGTATTGTTTGGTACATACACCATTTTTGTTAAATACGGAAACGAGTCCATCTGCACTGGTCAGGCTCAAGTTCTGCGCACGTACTCCTGCGCCAGCACCCGTTCCGCGGTAGAAATAATATTTTTTTCCTTTGATAGTGTACCAGCCCTTATAAGCCTTTCCATTTTTTCCAAAATAATAAGTATTCTTCCTGCCATTCTCTGTGAGGGTGATAAACTTGTTCTTTGCACGGTAACCTTTACTTCCAAAATAGTAAATGCTGCCGTTGGCTGCTACATATTTGTAATTCTTTTCCATGGCAAAGGATGTAGTGCTGAAATAATAATATTTCCTGCCCACCTTGCGCATACCTGTCAGGGCTTTGCCATCTGCTCCGAAATAGTAGGTCTTGCCTTTCTTTGTCACAACTTTATTTTCTACACGTACGCCGTTTTTGTCCACGTAATAAGCAGTGCCGTCTTTCTTGATCAGCTTGCTTTTATATAAGTGTCCGTCTACGGAACTAAAGCAGTAATACTTGCCATCAATTTCCAGCCAGCCTTTGGCCTTTTTATCATTTGTGTAGTAATATTTTCTGCCTTTAACAGTGGTCCAGCCATTCTTGTGAAGCTTGGGATCTGAATATAAAGGCTGTTTTGCAGGGGTATAGCCTTCCTGAGAATTCCATCTGGGAACAACCTTGGTTGTATAATCTACATAGCCAAAGTTCAGATCCACATTGTTCTCTTTTGGAACACCGCTGATCAGCTTCTTGGTACTGATCATACCTGGAACTTCATCACCAGCTGTGCACTGCCAGATGGTGTATTTGTATTTGCTGGCGCTCGGTGCAAGAATTGTATCTCCGTAGCTTGCAATCCAGACATCCAGACCGGAGCCTTCCAGAACGTTCCAGTCTACAAAATTATTATACCAATTCAGATTCATGTAGAGAATTGGTGTATATCCTGCCTTGCGGATCTCATCACAGAATGTGAGAGCAATCTGGGAAATTTCCTTTCTGGTCAAGGTTCCCAATGTAGCTTCATCTTCCAGGTCAAAAGCTACCGGATAGGAAACCTTATGTCCCTGCATCTGACGAATAGCCAGCTGCGCTTCAGCAAGTGCTTCTTTGTTTGTCTTGGCAAGACTGTATACATAAGTTCCCACCGGCACATCTGCTGCTTCTGCCTCAGTCATATTATAGTCATAATAATCATCCAGATGTCTGGTTCCATAGGAAATACGCACAAAGGCAAAATCCAGATCTTTCTTGGCTTCCTTCCAATTGATCTTTCCCTGCCATTCTGAGACATCCATGCCTCTGGTAATGGCTCCTTCTACTTTCTTTCCGCTTCCATTGTAGCAGACTCCGTCAATTTTGTGCCATGCCTTTGAGCTTGTCTTGGAAGAGGAATCTCCTACACTTGGTGCCAGATGCGCATCTGGTGAAACATTTTCAATATTATATGGCTTATTTCCTGCATTGGCACTTACATCTGCAGTTGGTCCTGCAATTATTGCAGTTCCAAGCATAGCTGTAAATAAACCGGCAGACAGCCATTTTTTCCATTTTCCCATATCTCCTCCTGATAAACAGTTTCAGGTTACGTTCCTTACCGGACCAGTAGTGTTTACCGTTTACCCTTATTCGCTTGTTTCTTACAAGATGTTAAAAATGTGTTACTTTGTTATTATACAGTTTCCATTTTCAAATTTCAATGTTATTCTCCAAAACAGTAAAAAGGTGCCTTAAAATCATCAAATCTGATAATTTTAAGACACTCTTTTTGGCTTTTTATGTCGTTTTTTTATCAACAACTATCTTTCAGAGTAAGCTATTAAGCTGCCGGATCGGTCGGATCGTAGTATCCGCCATTCTTAATTCCCCTCAGCGGTGTAATTGCGCGACGTCCCAGCGGTCCTTTGAATACCTCATCAGATTTATAGGTTCCATCGAAAATATAAATAGTGGAACCATTGCAGTTCTCATATACCCATTTTGCATCGGCAACACAGGTACGGATACAGCCATGGGAAGCCGGGCTTCCAAGCTTAAGATATGCACTTACCGGCAAATTATAGCTGTTTGCTGAGCCGCATGCAATAGAGTGGACGAAAATTCCGCCCTGACCAGCACCATCTACATGAGTACCATACTGTCCCCAGGACGGTCCCATAAGCGCCTGCCATCTGCTGTATCTTGTCAGTTTATATCTACCTGTCGGAGTATCTGTTCCAGGATTTCCAACTGAAACACGAATGGTCTTAACCGGAATTGTACGGTTCGCATCTGCATAAATTGTCATAACACCATTTATACGGTCCACTTCAACTGTATATCCGGATTTGTAAATATTTGTCACGTCATTGATTCTGTAACCATTCTTATCAAAATAATACAGCTTACCATCAATCCACTTGGATTCATTTTGCACAAAGCCCTTCTTATCCGGGTTAATGTAACGAACCAGATTCTGGGAATTGTCTACAACCACCCAGCCTGTAGTGAACTTACCAGTAGCATCTACATATCCGTATTTTTTGCCTTTCTTCACGAATGCATTCTTCACAAGACTCATATTCTTGAAGTAATACCAGTTTCCATCAATCTTCTGCCATCCGCTCTTGCGAAGTACACCCTTAGAGTCTGCAAAATATGTTTTTTTCTTGTAAACAAACATTTCATTCTTAACCATCTGGCCATTTCTTGTATTAGATGTAGATGGTTTAAAGAAATAACTCTTGCCATTGATCACGGTAACTCCGCTGGCAAGTCTTCCGTCAGCTTTGAAATAATATCCGTTTCTCAGTGTATTGGCATAATGATTTCCTTTTTTATTGAACAGGAACCAGCCATAGAATTTCCCCTTAGAGGTGGTTACTTTCTGCCATCCGGTTTTCTTCACGATCCGGCCAGCAGTAGAACCAAAATAGTACATTCTGTTTCCAGCCCCAGGACAGCGATGCCATACCTTTTTCCAGGTTGCTCTTGCACCAGTTTCTGTTACATAATATTGTTTCTTTTTATAAGTGACAATACGATTCTTATAAATACAGCCATTCTTATCTGTCAGATAATATTTGCCATCTGTGGCTTTCTTCATAGTCTTCTTAAGAAGATAGCCATTCTTATCGATCAGATAGGAATTTTCCGCATCTTTACGTCCGTCAAGCTCTGTTACAATAACGCCATGAACCATAAGCTGTCCAATCTTACTGCTGTCCAGCTCACCGGAATCATAATATTTCCATTGCTCACCGGCTGTTCCTGCAAAACTCTTCCATCCATCACGGTACATCTTTCCTGGAATTTCCTGATCTGTTTCTGCTGGCTGGAAGTAGTACTGTGCAGCTACTCCGTTTACTGTCAGAGTAACATCCCCTGTACGTGGTGTTCCATTCTCATCCAGACAATAATACTCATCATTGATCTTATAATATCCTGTATATGTATTATTTGCCTTGGCGGCTTCATCCAGCTGTGCGGTGGTTAATGCCTTACCATCTGCGCCATAATAATGGAAGTTTCTGCTTTCTTTGTTCCACAGCCAGTAATCCTTCTTCATCTGACCAAGTGTGGTCTTCCACGGTACCAGTGCAGCACCCTGTCCATTATATTCTGTATATGCCTGTGCACTATCGGAAGCTGTAAAATAGAATTCACCAACAGCCCCATTTGCACTCTCCGTTCCAGCTAAAGTCTTAATGCCGGTAACCAGAAATCCATTGGCATCAAACAGATAACTTCCTGTATGAATTGCGCCAGCCTCGTTTCGTGTAGTAATCTCTACAATGCCATCTGCTGCAGTATAATATTCAGTCTGGGCAGCTGTTCCTTCAGCCTCTACACTTTCCGTACCTGCTGCTTCGCCATTCTCCTGGACTTCATCAAAAGCCTGAATCTCATCAGAACCAGCCACATTCTGAGCCTCAGCAGCTGCACTTACAGCTGATTTCTTCTTGCGAAGCTTAAAACCATCAGCTGTCTGCTCCCATTCTTTCCAGTCAAATACTCCGTCTGAATTATCTGCCTGTACTTCCTGAGTCCCATCCAATGTGCCTTCAGGAACAGCTTCAAATCCATCTACCGGAGCAGTACTTCCATTCTCCTCCACTGTTTCACCTGAAGTAAAGCCATCGAAAAAACCATCTGTACTTTCTCCTGAATTTTCGCTGTCTGTATGTTCTTCCTTGTCCTGGCTTTCCTGTACCTGCTGCTCCTCAGCTGCTGCCGTATCTGCAGGCACCTCTGTATCCTCAGACGGCTGTACTGCTTCGGCTCCGTCTTCTGTTTGCACATCTGCTGCCTGTTCAGATGTAAATCCGGATTCAAATCCGCTATCCAAAGCTGCGGCTGGAACTTCCAGACCCATGGACACACTTAACATAATCCCTAAAACTGCGGCTGCTACTCTCTTTTTCACTTTTATGCCTCCCTATTGTAACGTTGTAAATCTTATTCTCCTAAACCATTGTTGATAACAGTTACAAGATTTCTTAAAGCCTCTGTTTCGTCCTCGCCTTCGCAAAATATAGTAATCTCATCACCACATTTCACACACGCGCCCAGAACACTGAGCACGCTTTTGGCATTGGCAGACCCCTGACCATACTGAAATGTTATAAGAGATTTATATTTCATAGCTTCCTTACAAAGAATGCCTGCCGGTCGTAAATGAAGGCCGGAAGGATTGTTCACCCTTACTTTCTCACTTACCATAGTTTCTCTCCCTTATTGCTGCTGTTCTCTAGATCCATGGCAATATATTTCGCCAAACGTTATCCGTAAACAACAGCTCATTCATTATTAGTATCTGAATTGGAAACTTCTGATATAGTCACATCTGCAACCACATCATCCAGAAGTTCAAATCCCTTAGGCAGCTTCACAGTCACAGGAATCTGATAGCTTCCTACTTCCATATCCTTCAGATCAACAGAAGCTTTCACTTCGTCAAGATTAAAGTCATCAAGCTCTCCAGCTGTTGCTTTCACGCGGATTTCAATCTTATCTGTTCCAAATGTTACCAGAAGATTATCAGCAAGGTTATCTACCGTAACCTGATTGGAGGGAAGACCATATGAATGACTTCCAATAGGTAAAATACTTACCTTCACCCAAACGTCCTCACTGGTTCCGCTTGTCAGCTTCACATCCTCAGGAAGCACATCTTTCAGACTGACTTTCTTCTCAATATCAGTTGTCTCTCCTGTAATATCAATATCAGTACCGCCTATCCAGATCGTGTTGTCATTCTGCTTCAGAGTCTCCAATGCCTCATCTGTTCCCGCAATACTTACAGTATCCGGAACAGTAGTCACACTCTCCACCTGATAGCCATCTGCCGGCACACCTACATAGTCCGCACCAATATTAACGCCTGTGCGAATCTTCCAAAATTTAGTTGTAACAACAACTTTGGTATTATCTATGGTGAGATAAGCCATTCTTCCGGCAAGACTGTCCTGATTCTTATCAATAATATTCAGTTCTGCCTCTTCGGAAAAATCCTTTGTTCGGCCATCAACATCAACGGTCGCATTTACTTTATCAATTTTATTCACAAGAGATTTCGGACCTGTAATTTTAACTTTCTCCGGACTTGCAGTCTGGGAACCAACCTCGTAGCCCTTGCCCGGCTGGCTGGAACCGTAATTTACATTAACCAGAAACTCCTGTGTTACTTTTTCTTCCAGTCTGACACTGAGATACTGTGGTGTCACTTTAATATTCTCGGGGCTGATTCCCGGACAGGAGGCAGTGATTGGAACCATAACCGGATCTGTATCAAGGCTTCCTGCCTGCTGCAGATCTGCCGTCAAGGTTATATTGGTCTGAGTAATCCTGGAAAGAAGTCTTCTCTCTCCTGTGATTGTAACCCTTATAGGATCCGGATCATCATCCTGCATACACATCATGTTTGCACTATCCACATAAGCCGTATTCTGGAGTTCTACATTTTCTCCGGCAATGGTGATACTTTTACTGGATACCGGATTGTCCACATTTACCACAATAAACCAGATCAGAAATCCGATGAAAACAGACATGATCTTCAAGGTAAAATTCCTAGTCAGCTTTGTCTTCTTCATGTCTCATTCTTCCTTTCAACAGATGACGCAGTTTACTGTTAGTTACAACCTTTTTATTCTGAGCCTTGATCAATGCAGATCTCAGTTCAGCACTGGTAAGACCTCTGCTGAGCTGTCCGTTCTGGGCCATGGACACCTGCCCGGTTTCTTCTGAAACAATAATTGTCAGGGAATCACTTACTTCACTAATTCCCACACCAGCTCTGTGTCTGGTTCCAAGCTGTTTGCTCAGCTCCATATTATCGGAAAGAGGCAGATAACAGGTAGCTGCTACAATTCGATTGCCACGCACCAGGACAGCGCCATCATGGAGTGGTGTATTATGTTCAAAAATATTGATCAGGAGCTGACTTGTAAGAACTGCATCCACATTGATTCCTGTGCGCTCATATTCACTTAAGCGGATATTCTGCTCAATGACGATCAATGCGCCAGTTCTTACTTCTCCCATGTCAAAACATGCCTTCACAAGCTCATTGATTGTTTTATCTGTAAACCTTTCCTGTACCTCTTTGCCGGCATCCAAAGGGAAAATAGAAGCCATAAACTTCTTCTGTCCCAGCTGCTCCAGCATTTTCCGAAGTTCTGGCTGGAAAATAACAACAACACTGGTAAGAAGTATAGTAGAAAGATTCTTAATGATCCAGAGGATCGTATTCATTTTCAACACATATGCAAATAAAATAAAAAGGAGTACTATCAGAATTCCCTTCAACAGAGTATAAGCGCGGGTAAACTTGATCCACACCATAAACTGATAGATAAAGAAGGAAATCAGGGCAATCTCCAGTATGTCTGTTACTCCCAGACTGGGCAGGGAGAGTTTTGACAAATATCCTGATAATCTGACTGCCATATCCTGCATAGTGTACTCCTTTCTTTGTTACCATTCACTGCCAAGCAGTAACCTTAAAGATCTTTAAGAGATTCTTCAAGCTTTTTTTCAAAATCAATATCCTTAGCAGCAGGTTTCTCTGCCTGTCTTGGCTTTCTGTCTGCTGCTGGAGAAGCTTTCTTTCTTTTAGGCTTCTCATCCTGTCGGAAGATTGGATTGGCATAAGTACCAGAGTTGTCCTCTGCCTTGCGCTCTTCACGAACAGGTTCTGCATTTATTTTCTTAATACTTCTCTCGGAAGTTGCAACAGAAGCCTTGGGAACTGCTTTTACATAATAGAAGTACTCATCATCCTCATACTCCAGACGCTCTGCACGGCTGTAATCTCCTCCAAATGCAAAGAACTCAAGCACAAGTGCCAGGAGAACAGCTGCAATCGTACAGATCAGAAGCGGAACCATTGCAACAGTTGCATTCAGGTTCATTCCAAAACTTCCAACAAGCATTATAAACACATAGGCAACACCGCCTGTAATAATCGATATCCTCCATGCATGATCAAAAGAGCGGGTACGGATCAGATGTACCAGAAGGATAACTGCTACAAAAGCAACAACTGCAATCCACATTCCCCAGTTCTGTACCAGACCGTCAGCCATGATCTGCAGCTTATCTGTCATCTCCAGATCCGGATTCACAAGAATTGTTGACTGTGATCTTAAAAAACGGATAAAATAATACATAACCACACCGCAGCCAGCCGGAATTGCAGATAAACTGCTCTCCATAAGTCCGCTTCCAATAGGAAGTAATGCCGGAAGGCTGAATGCAAAGGAAAGCGGTGTAAATACAAATGTTACATTCTGTTCACCACTGAACCTCAGGAAAAAGATCATCATCAGAAGGATCAGAACAAGCATAAATGCCGCAATTTCAATTCCAAGTGCATAACTGTGAACAAGGATCAGCACAAAACCAATATACATCATAGCGGAAGACGGCAAAATGGAACAGATCAATGCCAGGATCAGTACTAAAAATACATTATTCAGGCGAGACATATATCCCATATTCGCATTGATCCACAGGAAATAAACCAGTGCAAGAACAAACTTCATTACAGGCAGGATATACATTTCATACTGTCCGTATATTTCTTTTATTTTCTGCTTTAACTCAAGTAATGCTGTCATTTTCTATATCCTCCTGACATTTCACGTCCTGCGAATTTCTTTTCTTCACGAGTATAGATTTTCTCTAATTTCGTCAGCTGAGTGTAATACTGTTTTACACTCTTCTTCGCCTTATGGTACTTCACAGTGTACTGGATATATGTCAGCACAGAATATAATACCAATATCCCTATATATCCCCCCAGGACTACAACTCCAAGAGAGATCAGATCCATCTTGTGCACATTATCCAGCAGATATTCCAAATTATACGCTGCAATCACAGCCAGTATCAATCCATATCCAATTGTTACAAGAAAGAAATTCTTAATCAGCGCCAGACCAATATAGTCACTCCTGTAGTACTTGCTTACTGGAAGATACTTTCTGCCTTCCTGTTTCTCATATACAGCAAGCCGGTCCATTATCTTTACTTTTTCTTCGTTTATCATAAATGGCTCCTTATGCGTTTCTTTTAAAGCTGAAAAGCTATACTCATACAGGATGATTGTATCATATATCCCATGCCATGAAAAGCATTTTTTTACCTGTTGTTTCCAATACACAGCGTGAGAAAATATACATGGGATGCTCCCTTTTCCAGCAGAAGCTTTGCCAGCACATCCATGGTACTTCCAGTAGTATATACATCATCAATAAGCAAGATACGCATTCCTGCAGGATTTCCTACAACCTGAAAAGCTTTTTGAAGATTCTTCTTTCTTTCAGCCGCATCCAGTTTTTTCTGTGATCGGGTAGCATGGCACTTTTTTAGAATAGCAGTATCTACAGGAATCCCAGCATAACGGGACAGTTCTTTCGCCAGAAGTTCAGCTTGATTAAACCCTCTTATGCGCTGTTTTCTTCTATGAAGCGGAACCGGAATGATTATCTGCGGCTTCCATAATGCAAGCATATCTTTTCCGTAAATATACAATGCTTTTCCATAAAAGCGGCTGTATTCCTGACAACCAAAATATTTATATTTCATTATAGAGTATCTCATCCGGTCATCATAGAGAAAAATCCCGCGTCCCTGGTCAAAAGCGCCTGGATGGGCGCCGCAGTCCCTGCAGTATTCTTCATCTCCATTTACCGGTTTTCCGCATTTGTAACACCGTGGCCCCGATACAGGTCTTAAATCTCCGGCACAGTCCAGACAGATCAACTGATGGCTGTTCCTAAGAATCCTGTGACACAGAGGACACCGTCTTGGATACAACAGATCCAGAAAGTTCCTGTATCCTTGCCCAAAGAGAGCTGTAACGTTTCTGTTGCTTCTCATTGCGGATCATCTCCCCGAAAGTCTCCTCACTTCCAACTACAGTAACACATTTCCGTGCTCTTGTAACACCTGTATACAAAAGATTGCGGTTCATCAGCATCTTGGGGCCGGAAAGGAGCGGCAGAATAACTGCCGGATATTCTGAGCCCTGGGATTTATGTATGGTTATAGCATAGGCAAGTTCCAATTCTTCCAGCTGCTTAAAAGAATAGTCAGCGAAACGGCCATCCTCAAATTCCACAGTGGCAGTCTCTGCAAATTCATTGATTTCCTTCAGAATGCCAGTATCTCCATTAAATACGCCCACCCCTTCTTCTACAGGAATTCCGTATTTCCCCCGGACTTCCCATTCCAGCTGATAGTTGTTCCGAATCTGCATAACCTTGTCTCCCTCACGGAAAAGCCGGTCTCCAATTTCTTTCTCTTTTTTACCTGATTCTGGTGGATTCAGGTATCTCTGTAAGATCTGGTTCATCCTCTCTACGCCCAGAAGCCCCTTTCGCATTGGAGTCAGAACCTGTATTTCAAAAGGTCTTGCATCCACATACTTCGGCAGTTTCTCCTGAATCAGTGCGATGACCACGCGGATAATAATATCGGCATCATATCTCTTCAGGAAAAAGAAATCGCGGCTTTTGTTATCAAGGGAAACCTGCTCTCCGTTATGGATCTTGTGTGCATTTACTACAATATCACTGTGAGAGGCCTGCCTGAAAATTTTCTTCAGTTCTACTACTGGAAAAACGCCGCTTTGAATAATATCCCGCAGCACATTTCCAGGACCTACACTTGGCAGCTGGTTCTCATCTCCTACCAGAATGATCCTGGTTCCCGCAGTCACCGCAAGAAGCAGTGAATGCATAAGAAAAATATCCACCATAGACATCTCATCAATAATGATTACATCTGTATCCAGCGGATTCTCTGCATTCCGTTCAAAATGAACACCCTGAGACTCTCTGCCATCCTCATCCGGCACACCGTTCAATTCTAGAAGCCGATGTATTGTCTGTGCTTCATAACCTGTAGCTTCTGTCATTCGCTTGGCTGCTCGTCCTGTAGGTGCTGCCAGACGAAGAGTTGCGCCTTCGCCCTCGAAAAAACGAATAATTGCATTGATCGTGGTAGTTTTACCGGTACCTGGTCCTCCTGTAAGTACAAAAAGGCCATTTCCAGCAGCCTCTACAACAGCCTTCTTCTGCATTTCCTCCAAAACAGTACCTGTTTCTTTCTCAATCTGGGCAATTCTTCGCTCCATCATCTGCTCATTCTGTGGATAACGGATATTTAATTCAGTGAGCATTCTTGCTGTATTCAGTTCCAAGCGGTAATACTGGCTTGGATAAACCAGTACCTCTCTGTCATTCTCTTTTAAAACAACTTTCCGGTCAATTGCCATATCCATCAGATGTTTCTCCATATAAGAAACATCTACCTGAAGCAGCTGGGAAGCTCTGTCAAACAGTTCGTCCTTCGGAAGATATACATGTCCTTCCCCTGAAGCCTGGAGAAGAGTATACATCATACCGCTGCGGATCCTGTAATCTGAATCTGCATGTATACCAATACGTGACGCAATGGTGTCTGCAATTTTAAAGCCAACTCCCGAGATATCATCTGCCAGACGATAGGGATTCTCCTGAAGCACACTGTATACGGACTGACCATATTTCTGATATATCTTTGCTCCAAGATTCAGGGAAATGCCATATTTCTGCAGAAACATCATGGCTTTTCGCATATCTGCCTTCTCAGTCACCTGTACTGCAATCTCTCTGGCTTTCTTCTCACTGATTCCCTTGACTTCCGCCAGCCTTTCCGGTTCTTCTTCCACTATTCTAAGGGTATCCTCGCCAAAACACCGCACAATTCTGGCAGCAAGTGCTGCACCTACCCCTTTAATCGCTCCGGAACCCAGATAACGTTCCATAGCCTGGGTGTCCTCTGGTGCCTTTTCCGCATAAGACTGGATATTAAATTGTCTGCCGTATATATGGTGCTGGGAAAACTGTCCCTCAGCTTCAATGGTCACACCCTGTGTAACGTCAGGAAATGTTCCTACACAAGTCAGCTCTTCCTCTGAATCCGCGGTCTTAAGAACCATAACTGTATATCCATTTTCATCATTGCGGAATATGACATGATCTATATAGCCTGTAACTTTCTCACTCATTTGTTCTTCTCCTGCCGCCAGCACTAACCAAAGGGCACTGCTAGAATGTGTTTGAAAAAGTATTCCCGCAATCTGCACGCCCCACTTTGCAGAAAGCCTTTTTCAAACACGCTCTAGAACGCAGTACCCTTTTCATTATAGTTTACATAATATTTTATCTTTTGCAAAACAGAATAGCCAAATTATATGTTACTGTTTACGCTTTTCAAAGCAATCAGATTATTCTTCCATCCTGGTAATTACTTCCGCATATTTACCGGTTCCCACCACAACCGCAGACATAGCATCCTGCACAGTAAGAGTGCTTACACCGGTCTTCTGCTCAATGAGGGTGTCCATTCCATGGAGCAATGCTCCGCCACCTGTGAGAACAATTCCTCTGTCTACAATATCTGCAGCCAGTTCCGGCGGAGTTTTCTCAAGCACTCCGTGCACAGTCTCCACAATCTGATTGGTAGCATCCCTCAATGCAATACGGATTTCTTCTGAAGTCAGAGTTACAACCTTGGGAAGTCCGGTGATCACATTTCTGCCTTTTACCTCCAGCATCCGCGGAGATGCTTCCTGGCAGGCAGTTCCGATTTTTATTTTTATGTTCTCAGCGGCCTCTTCCCCAATAAAAAGGCTGTGATTTTTTCTCACATAGCTCATGATTGCCTGGTCGAAATTATCTCCGGCAACCTTTACGGAAGCAGACACAACAGAGCCAGCCATGGAAATCACGGCAACATCAGTGGTTCCGCCTCCTATATCCACGATCAGATTACCAAAAGGCTTCGTCACATCTACTCCGGCACCAATTGCAGCTGCAATCGGCTCTTCCACAAGAAACACTTCCCTTGCTCCAGCCTGATAAGTAGCTTCCTCTACTGCCTTTCTTTCAATCTCTGTGGTTCCGCTGGGGATACAGATACTGATTCTAGGCTTTCGAAAGGCATGGCGACCCATTGCCTTGGAAATGAAATACTTCAGCATCTTCTCCATAACCGTATAATCTACGATCACTCCCTGGCGGATTGGCCGGATTACTTCCATATTTGATGAAACATGTCCGGTCATCTGTCTGGCTTCCTCACCGATTGCTTTTATTTTCTCTGAGTTCTTATCATAAACCACTACAGACGGCTCACTGACTACCAGCCCCCGTCCAGTGGAATATACCTGACTGTTTCTGGTTCCCAGGTCAATTCCAATATCACTGGCAGGCATTAAATTCCCCTTTCTCTCAAAACACTTTGTCACACTTTCTCTGCAAGAATTGTGCAATAAATGATTACCATTCATATTCCGAACTGTAATCATAAACACCACATTCTGCAGATGTGACTTTATAATTGTCTCATAGATTTTTCATAATTAATAGTCTTCGTACCATTATAAACAAAAATGCTTCAATTGGAAAGAGGTTTATTATCAGAATCACTTCAAATATTTCGCAACATAACGTCCTGTATAAGAAGCTGGATTCTTCGCCACTTCTTCAGGTGTTCCCTTGGCAACAACTGTTCCCCCGCCATCTCCGCCTTCCGGTCCGATATCAATTATATAATCAGCGGTCTTGATCACGTCCAGATTGTGTTCAATTACAACAACCGTATTTCCACCATCCGAAAGTCGACGCAAAATCTCCACCAGTTTCTGAACATCTGCAAAATGCAATCCGGTGGTAGGCTCATCCAGAATATAAATAGTCTTACCTGTACTGCGCTTACTCAGCTCTGCAGCCAGCTTAATACGCTGTGCTTCTCCGCCGGAAAGAGTGGTGGAAGGCTGTCCGAGACGAATATAGGAAAGACCGACATCATATAAGGTCTCTATCTTCCTTCTGATGGATGGAACGTTCTCAAAGAACGTCATTGCCTCCTCAACTGTCATATTCAGTACATCGTAGATGCTCTTATCCTTATACTTCACTTCCAGAGTTTCCCGATTATAGCGCTTCCCCTTGCAAACTTCACAAGGGACATAAACATCTGGCAGGAAGTGCATTTCAATTTTAATAATACCATCACCACTGCAGGCTTCACATCGTCCGCCTTTTACATTAAAGCTGAAGCGCCCTTTCTTATATCCCTTTGCCTTGGCATCTGCTGTAGCAGCAAAAAGATCTCTAATCTGGTCAAACACGCCTGTATAAGTAGCAGGATTAGATCTTGGTGTACGGCCAATTGGAGACTGGTCAATGGCAATTACCTTGTCCAACTGGTCTATTCCAATAATTTCATCATGCTTTCCCGGGATCACGCGGGCCCTGTTCAGATCTCTTGCAAGATGTTTGTAAAGGATTTCATTGATCAGAGAACTCTTTCCAGACCCTGAAACACCTGTAATACAGGTCATAATTCCAAGAGGAATATCCACGTCTATATGTTTGAGATTATTCTCTGCCGCCCCCTTAATAGTCAGATAACCAGTAGGTTCCTTTCGTACTTCCGGAACCGGGATTTTCAGCTTTCCGCTGAGATATGCTCCTGTAATGGACTTCGGATTCTGCATAAGTTCCTCAGCAGTGCCCATTCCAACAAGCTGTCCACCATGTTCTCCTGCTCCGGGTCCGATATCTACAATACAGTCCGCCGCGCGCATGGTATCCTCATCATGCTCAACCACTATAAGACTGTTTCCCAGATCTCTTAGGTGCATCAAAGCTCCAAGAAGTTTATCATTATCCCTCTGATGCAGACCAATACTTGGCTCATCCAGAATATAGGCAACCCCGACAAGGCCGGAACCGATCTGGGTAGCAAGACGGATTCTCTGTGCCTCTCCGCCAGACAGAGTACCAGTGGCACGTGCCAGGGAAAGGTACTCCAGACCTACATCTGCCAGGAACCCCACTCTGGCTCTGATCTCCTTTAGTATCTGCTTTCCAATAAGCTGCTGCTGCGGAGACAGCTGCATTTCTGCCAGAAATCTCTTCAGTTTATCAATGGACATATTGGTAATTTCATAAATATTCTTATCCGCTACCGTAACCGCAAGTGACTCCTTCTTCAGTCGCTGACCCTTACATGCTTTACATGGAGTGATCTGCATAAAGCTCTCGTATTCCTGTTTCATAGATTCAGAGCCAGTCTCTTTATAGCGCTGTTCCACATTCCTTATAAGGCCTGGAAAAGCCACATCATAAACACCCTCTCCGCGCTGTCCCTTATAATAAACCTTCACAGAATGTCCGCCTGTGCCGTATAGAATAATATCCTGTATCTTCTTGGGATAATCTTTAAAAGGTGTATCCAGATCAAAACCGTATTCCCTGCAAAGGGCATTCAGAATAGCATTGGTAAAACTGCTCTTATCTGTGCAAGACTGCCAGCCCATCACTACAATAGCCCCTTCAGAAATGCTCAGAGACTTATCCGGGATCATAAGATCCGGGTCAAATTCCATCTTATAACCAAGGCCAAGACACTCCGGGCAGGCCCCAAATGGGTTATTAAATGAAAAACTTCTTGGCTCGATCTCATCAATACTGACTCCACAATCCGGACAGGAAAAGCTCTGGCTGAAATTCATATAATCTCCGTCCATTGTATCCACCACAGCCAATCCGTCAGCCAGATTCAATACTGTCTCAAGAGAATCTGTAAGTCTTTTCTCAATTCCAGGCTTCACGATCAGACGGTCTACAATAATGGCAATCGTATGTTTAATATTCTTATCCAGGGTAATCTCCTCAGAAAGTTCATACACATTTCCATCGATTTCCGCACGTACATAACCGCTGCGTCTGGCCTGATCCAGTAATTTCGCATGGGTACCCTTGCGTCCTCGTACTACCGGTGCAAGAAGCTGGATCTTGGTGCGCTCCGGCAATTCCATAATCTGATCCACCATCTGGTCTACTGTCTGCTTGGCGATCACCTTGCCGCATTTCGGACAATGTGGAATACCAACACGGGCGTATAAAAGACGGAAATAATCATAAATTTCTGTCACCGTTCCTACTGTGGATCTGGGATTGCGGTTAGTAGACTTCTGGTCAATAGAAATAGCCGGTGGAAGTCCCTCTATGCTCTCCACATCTGGCTTCTCCATCTGGCCAAGGAACTGTCTGGCATAGGAAGACAGAGATTCCATATATCTTCTCTGCCCTTCTGCATAGATCGTATCAAATGCCAGTGAAGACTTTCCTGATCCGCTTAAGCCGGTAAGAACTACAAACTTATCTCTGGGAATATCCACACTGAGATTCTTCAGGTTATTCTCATTGGCTCCTCTGATTCTGATAAACTGTTTCTTATTCTCTGCTGCCATCTGTTCCTCCATTTCTTAACCGGAAAGCACCGGCTGTAACTCCCTGTATCCTGATCTGATCCGGAATCCTCCGGCTCAGACATTTCTTAATGTGTTCTTCAAGAATATCACAAGAACATTTGTTCGTCAACCATTTCTAAATTCTTTTTTCACCAAAACTTACAGCAAAAAATCTGCCATCACTGCATTACTCACATGAACGCCTTCTCTTGATAAAAATATCCTGCCGCTTTCTTCCAACAGCAGTCCCTGTTTCTTATATTTTTTCAGAACTTCTCCATATATATTCTCTATTACAGTGCCGAAATACTCCTGAAATTCCTTTTTGGACACACCCTGTGTCATACGAAGTCCAAGAAACATAAACTCTGCCATCTCATCTTCTCTTGTAAGAAGTTCCCTGTTTTTTCGAATTTTTTCTGGTGCACTGCTGTTTTTCAGATATTCCTGCATATCGGAAGTATTGGAAAAACGTTCCTTTCCCAATAAGGAAGCCGCTCCAAGCCCAAGCCCCAGATAATCCTTTCTCTGCCAGTATCCTTCATTATGTCTGCATTCACACCCTGCTTTTGCATAGTTGGAAATCTCATACTGATGATAGCCATACTCTTTCAGAACTACAGCAACATCTTCATACATGCGGTACTCCGTATCTTCATCAGGCAAATCCAGCTTTTTTCTGGAAAAAGGGGTGCCCTCTTCAATAATAAGACTGTATGCCGAAATGTGCTCCGGGCCAAGTGCCGCCACCATCCGAAGGTTCTCTATCCAACCTTCATAACACTGTCCCGGAATGGCAAACATCAGATCCACATTTATATTGGAAAAGCCAGCCTCTCTTGCCATCTGAAAGCTTTCCAGAAACTGTGCATAATTATGAATTCTTCCAAGCATAGCCAGTTCCTTATTGTTTGGCGACTGTAAGCCAATGCTGATCCGGTTAATTCCGTATTTTCTGTAAATAGAAAGTTTCTCAGGCGTCAATGTTCCAGGATTTGCTTCAATCGTTACCTCCGCATCCGCCGAAAACAAAAAATAATCTCTCAGCCCCTGTAAAAGCTTTTCCATTACATCACATTCCGGCACAGAAGGTGTTCCCCCGCCAATGAAAACTGTATCTACCGGACGTTTTTTCAGATTCTTTGAAACCGTCTCCATTTCCCGTAAAAGTGCATAAATATAAGCTTCCTGCCCGGCCCTGGTAGAGGGACCTGACAGGAAGTCACAATAATCACATTTCTTTATGCAAAACGGGATGTGAAGGTACAATTCCAAACCATTCTTCTTTGTTCCCATTCTGATTTTCTCCACATTGTTTATTTTCTTCTGTTTACAATGCTGTTTCTGTAAAATTAATCTCCACTACCGGTCTCAGTTTCTTCATCTGTTGAATTTCCAGTAGCATCACTGCCGCTGTCAGACGAATCTGCAGCAGTCTGCTCTTCTGAAGAGCCGCTCTTACTGCTGCCTGCAGCCTTTCCCTCTTCTTTTTGAACCAGATACTCATTCACCATAGTCACGCTTCCGCTTTGCGCTACCGCATCTTTATTTACCTGGCGAGGTACCGGCGTAGGTGTTGCTGTAGGGATCGGCGTGATCTTCATTACGCCCTGCGACTCTGCGTCTGGTGCTTTCACCGTTTTCTTCCCACATGCACAGCTGCCTGCAAAAATTACGATCACCAGCAGGATCACTGTCAAAATCCCGCCCTTGATCCACTGTTCCCTGTCTTTTTTATAACTTCTCTTTATTCTTCTTATCAAAATACGTATCTTAGCTTTCATCGGATACCTCCGCGTCTGATGCCAGCTGGCATATATCTTATGTCAATCAGTCACACTCAGACACCTTTATTTGTTGCTTTTCACCACAGGATTGACAACAATTAATTTTCATCCAGTTTCAGTACGCTCATAAATGCTTTCTGCGGAATCTCTACGTTTCCAACCTGGCGCATTCTCTTCTTACCTTCCTTCTGTTTTTCCAGAAGTTTCTTCTTACGAGAAATATCACCGCCGTAGCACTTGGCAAGAACATCTTTACGCATAGCCTTAACCGTCTCTCTGGCAATGATTTTGCTTCCGATTGCGGCCTGGATTGGAATTTCAAAGAGCTGACGCGGAATCTCATCTTTCAGCTTCTCGCACATCTTGCGGCCTCTTTCATAAGAAGTATCTGCATGCACAATAAAAGAAAGGGCATCCACTTCTTCTTTATTTACCAGAATATCCAGTTTCACAAGCTCACTTCTCTCATAACCACAAAGTTCGTAATCCAGAGACGCATATCCTCTGGAACGAGATTTCAGGGCATCAAAGAAATCGTAAATAATCTCATTCAATGGAAGCTTATATTTCAGAAGAGCTCGTGTCTCTTCCATATATTCCATGCCAAGATACTGACCACGGCGCTCCTGGCAAAGATCCATAATGGCACCGATAAATTCTGTAGTTACCATAATCTCAGCATTCACGATTGGCTCTTCCATATATTCGATCTCAGATGGATCTGGAAGATTGGTCGGATTTGTCAGATCAATCACTTCGCCGTTTGTCTTGTGTACTTTGTAAATAACGCTTGGAGCTGTAGTAACAAGATCCAGGTCATATTCACGTTCCAGACGTTCCTGAATGATTTCCAGATGAAGCAATCCAAGAAATCCGCAGCGGAAACCAAATCCAAGAGCAACAGATGTCTCCGGCTCATAGAATAAAGAGGCGTCATTTAACTGCAGTTTCTCCAAAGCATCACGAAGATCCCCGTATTTCGCTCCGTCAGCCGGATAAAGGCCGCAGTAAACCATTGGATTTACTTTCTTATATCCAGGCAAAGCCTCCTCACATGGACGGTTATTGTCCGTAATAGTATCACCAACACGAGTGTCTCTTACGTTCTTAATGCTGGCGGTAATATAACCTACCATTCCAGCTGTCAGTTCCTCACATGGAATAAACTGCCCAGCTCCAAAATACCCAACTTCCACAACTTCTGCCACAAATCCAGTGGCCATCATACGGATGGTTGTGCCTTTGCGGACTTTTCCATCTACCATTCGGCAGAAAACAATGGCACCCTTATAAGAATCATAAATGGAGTCAAAAATAAGCGCCTTCAGCGGTGCATCCGGATTTCCTGCAGGTGCCGGGATCTTAGCCACTACCTGCTCCAGAACCTGATCTACATTCAGACCTGTTTTTGCAGAAATCTGCGGTGCGTCCTGGGCTTCAAGTCCAATCACATCCTCAATTTCATTGATAACACGCTCTGGCTCTGCACTTGGAAGATCAACCTTATTGATTACTGGAATAACCTCAAGATCATGATCCAGTGCCATATAAACATTTGCCAGCGTCTGCGCTTCAATTCCCTGTGCAGCGTCAACTACAAGGATGGCACCGTCGCAGGCTGCAAGGCTTCGTGAAACTTCATAGTTAAAATCCACATGTCCAGGTGTATCGATCAGATTGAAAATATACTCTTCTCCATCTTTTCCATGATATACCGTGCGGACAGCCTGGGATTTGATGGTAATTCCACGTTCTCTCTCCAGTTCCATATTATCCAGAACCTGGGCCTGCATTTCCCTCTCAGTCAAAAGTCCTGTCATCTCTATAATTCTGTCGGCCAGTGTAGATTTACCGTGGTCAATATGTGCAATAATACAAAAATTTCGAATTTTACTCTGGTCTGTCATTCCAGACATTCCTCCTCTGGTTATGCTTTACTGTTTATTCTATCAAGAGATTATAGCACAGATTAAATCTGTTTGTCACTTCCTTTTATATGGTTCCTGTTCACTCCGTTCACAGTAACATTCTTGACGGGATAAATTATATTATTTTTATCCTGTTCCGCAGCCCTTTAACACTCTGTTCAAAATGTCTGCAAAGGGTTCCATGGCGTTTTTTACTTCCTGCACCGTATTTGTCTGGGCACCGGCTTCCAGAAGCAGGGCTCTTTTTCGTAAATGAAGATTGTAGCGCAAGCCCGCCAGGTAAATCCCTCTGTAAAAATCAGGATAATACAACGCCGCCTGATATTCCAGCTGAAAAGAAAAAGCAAGATTGTCCTGTATGTAAGGATTTGGCAAATAAGAAACCTTCCCCTGGTCATTCGTGTAGCTAAGGCCATTATAAAAAAGAATCTGCGCAGTATCTTTTCCGTTTATTTCAGTTACCAGCCGTCTGTCTTCATCGATGCCATCTCTGTGCAGATCAATAACCACCTCCACAGACGGATTTTCTTCCAAAACCTTTTCTACGTAATCACAAGCATAATTATAGGCCTTATTCCGATCCAGTTCTCCGCTCATCATATCAAAAGCTTCTTTTATATGGATCACCTGATAACCATATTTTTCTGACAGCAAACTGGTCAGATAATTTCCAACACCCACAATCGTATCTTCCTCTTCTCCTTCCCTGGAATCGGAAAACGTTTCCTGGGAGTGACTGTGATAAATAAGAATCTGCGGCTCCAACGGTCCATGACTCAAGGAAAAATCCTCTGCCAGAAATTCAGCAGCATTTATTTTTACGGCAGATGCATCTGTGTTCTCATCTACAATGTAAAAATTGTTCATTAGATAATCGTAATCCGACAGCTTGTCTCTGGACAGATCCAGAATTGGATGCGGGAGAACGATGTTAGACTGAGGAAGGGTATTTGCAGGCTGAGTTTCTGAATTTAAGTGATTTTCACTATTTTCTATGATTTCTGACATCTCAGAGTTATCTTTATTTTCTATTTTATCTGTATTATTTATTTTTTTACTTTCCTCAGAAACACTGCTGTTTTTTTCCAGATTGGCTTCCTTGGATTTCTTTGCATTTTCCTCTCGCAAATTACGCTCATTCTCTGCAACTTCTTCTAAATATGCTCCATTTCTCTTCTCAATCTCAGCCAGAGTTTCCCCATCCATTTCCATCCAGGTTTCCTGTGCTTTTTCCTCTGTAAAATAATAGAACGGAAACTGCCTGTACACATTATGCACAATTTCCCGCATGGAAAAAGGTCCTGGCAGCATAGCCAGAACCGCAAAAAAACACAGACAAAGAAACACGCAGAAAACCTTCTGGACTTTTGTCACGAAATCACCTCTTTAAGGTTATCCTATGACAGATTTTTCCTCCGTATGTTTCTTTTTTTAGGCTAACTTTCCATATTTTCAGTATTTTTCCACAGCTCACCACCTTTACATCAGCTTCATGCGCCAGAGCGTGTTTGAAAAATCATTCCCGCAATCTGCACGCCCACTTTGCTGAAGATTTCACCCGAATTCGGTTGCCGTAGCCCGCTACGATGCCCTCATCTAGGCAAAATCTCCCACAAATTGTGACGCACATCTTGCAGAAAGCCTTTTTCAAACACGCTCTAATAGATCTCTGCAAAAGTCATATTTAATCCTTCTGAAATCGTAAAACTCAGATATTTTATGGTCTCGTCCACATCTTTCGGCGTCACAAACATTCCATGAAGATGTGGGGAAATCATTTCTTCCAAAAATTCTTTCTGTTCGGCCTCGTCCAGTGTCTCAAGCAAATGAGCCATAGAATCATGAACAATAGTCGCCGCATCCACCACCGTAGGCACTCCGATCCCAATCACTTTTACATTCAGATTTTCTTCTGTAAGACCATTTCTGTGGTTTCCCACCCCTGATCCCGGAGTAATTCCTGTATCCGTGATTTGAATGGTCCGATTAAGGCGCCTGGTATTTCTTGCGGCAAGAGCATCCACAGCGATCACTACATCTGGCCGTGTTATTTCCACCACGCCCTCCACGATTTCCGAAGTTTCCATTCCAGTCTGCCCCATTACTCCTGGAACAATTCCGCTGATTGCATGAAGAATCTGCTTTTCTGTACTTTTCAGTCCATACTCGCGGATCAGATGGCGTGTCATATGAAGATTCCCAATTACTTCCGGTCCCAATGAATCCGCCGTAATACCCGGATTTCCAAGCCCAACAATAAGCACGGACTTTTCCTTTTCCAGACCGATCAGCTGGCGTAAATGTCTGGAAAGTTCTTCAGACACTTCCCTGTGATAGTCCTCATCTGGCGCTGAAAGCCCTTCCGATTCAATTGTAATATATGTCCCCTGAGGCCTCCCCATCGCCCTGGCACCATTTTCCGTGGTTATTTTCACCACAGTGGTTCGAATGTCTTTTTCCTCATTATAATCTTCCTGAACCTCCACCCCGCGCACTTCTACATTGTCCTCTGTAAAGCGTTCTCTTGCCTCTACCGCCAAATCGGTTCTGATCTTATAAGTTCCCAGCATATCAGTTCCTCCATACTTTCCCAAATTCTCCCATATCACCGGCTCCGCCCTGCTGTTTTCTATGTGCAAAATGTATTTCTCATTGCAATTCATACCTTTCACAGCCACACCTTTCGATTTTTATATAATCTCCCCACTTTTTTGCAAAAATATGTATGTCAAGCATTTTTGTAAAAATATGTATTGACAATCCAAGGTAATTATTATAAACTATATAAGCATGTTCATAGGAACGCCCGTGTCTGTTCTTATGATGCAAAAAATTAATCATCATTCACGAATTGGAGGTGTACGAATTGGCTAACATCAAATCTGCAAAAAAGAGAATTTTAGTTAACAGAACAAAAGCTGCGAGAAACAAATCCATCCGTTCTGCTGTTAAGACTTCCATCAGAAAAGTTGACGCGGCAGTAGCAAACAACGATAAGGCAGCAGCAGAGGTTGCATTAAAAGAGGCTATCTCTACAATCAGCAAAGCAACTTCCAAAGGTGTTTATCACAAAAACAACTGCGCAAGAAAAGTTTCCCGTTTATCCAAAGCCGTTAACAGCATTGGCTAATAGATATCTGAATTTTTAGTTATAAGCTTATAAGTGAAAATTAAGGCAGTCGAACCGTCATCGACTGCCTTTTTTCTGTATTTTTTTGCATTCCTGTTCAGCCCACTGCCTATTTTTGCAAACATCATAGCCTACACCAAAACGTCATCTTCTGGCTGAACTATACTTCACGATCAGTAATTCCACACTAAGCACATCCTGCAATCTGCCTGTCTTCACAGCTTCCTCTGCATCCACAAAATCCGTCACTGCCTGACGAAGTTCACTGATTCTATAGGATCTTGCACAGACTGCAATATTTTTCACCACAAAAGACGGCACTCCCAGTCTTGATGCCATCACCGGCTGAGGGATTCCTTCTTCTGCATATTCTTTTACCAGAAGCAGCTGGCGAAACTGTTTCGCCAAAAGAAAAAGAATTCTCATCGGGGGCTCCTTCAGCGTGAGAAGATCATAATACAGATCCAATGCTCTCTTCTGATTTTTCTCCGTTACTGCCCGGACCATATCAAAAATCTTATTCTGGGTCTGAGTGGTACAAACCTGCTGAATATCCTCTCCCGTTACCACATCCCGGTCACCGGTATAGGAAATTATCTTTTCCAGTTCCATCCGCAGGTTTCCCATGTCCACGCCAGTCATGGTAAGAAGGAGTTCCATATCCCGCTGGGTGATCATCTTGCCTTCTTTTTTCAAAAGCCCGGCAGCCCAGCGCATTAGCGTTTTCTCATCCTGCTGCACAAATTCTCCGATTCTACCTGCTGCCTTTACGGCTTTATACATACGGTTTCTTTTATCTACCTCATTTTCTACAAAAATAAGGCAAAGATAGTCTGGCAGTTCTTTCATATAATCAGCCAGTTCATCACATTTATTCTTAAAAAAGCCGGTATCTTCCAACAAAACCACCCTACGGTCTGCAAAAAAAGGCATGGTCTCACAAAGGTCGATCAGTTCCTTCACATCAATGTTCCGACCCTCATAATGATTAAAATTCATGGTGTCATCTTCTGGATTCAGCGCCTGCACCAGTTTATGTTTATACTGCTGTTTCAGGTAAGCTTCCTCACCATACAGCAAATACGCCTGTTTAAAATTGCCCGTCTTTATATCTTCCTGGATATTCTTCAAAATATACGCTCCTGTCATCTTCTTGTCGGTCAGGACATTCCCCAAAGGTTACTATTCACGATCTAACCAGTAGCCCCCCAGACTCTTTCAGCCAGGGTGATAGAGCTGTACCCGACATTCTACTAAACCATACCACAAATTGTGTCTTTATAAAAGTGCCTTTTTCGCTCTACATACTATTTCCCTTTTCCAAAAATTTCTTAATCCTTATCCCCTCTTTCTCCCAGCAAACTTTCACAGCACCGCTCTCCATAGTAAAACTGGTCTGGCACCCGGTTTCTTCCAGGCGTTTCGTAATTTCCGGTGACGGGTGGCCATAGGTATTGGTAGAAGAGCAGGAAATCACAGCATATTCCGGGCGCACTGTATCAAGAAACTGTTGACAGGTAGAGTAATGGGAGCCATGGTGTCCCACCTTCAAAAAGTCCACATCTTCCAACAGTCCCAATTCCAGCAATTTCTTTTCCGTTTCTTCCCCGATATCACCTGTCAAAAGGCCAAGAAACTCCTCATATTTTACTTTAATCACCATACCATCTTCATTTACGTCTGCGCCAGAAGCGCTGACAGCAGGAGCAATTATCTGCAATTGCAATTTACCTGCATTCAGGCAGTCTCCTTCCTTCAGGGTTCTCACTGGAATTCCGGCCGCTTTTGCTGTCTGTTTCAGTTTTTCCCATGCAGCAGGAGGATTTTCCCACTCAGGCAGATACAAGCATCCCAATTTTACTGAATTCAGTTTTTTTACAGCCATCTCCAATATTTCCTGTACACCACTGATATGATCCTGATCTGTATGAGATATAAAAATTCCATCAATCTGAGAAATCCCCTGATTCTTCAGATACGGTAAAACCTGATATTGTCCCACACCTGATTTGTTTGTGCTTCCACCATCCACCAGAAAGCAATTCCCTTCCGGCGTCCGCAGCACAAGCCCGTCGCCCTGTCCCACATCCAGACAGCTGACAGAAAATGGTTCCGGCTCACGCCATATAAGAATAGACATGGCAAGGCATACAACTACGAAAGCAATTATTTTTCTCTCCCTCTTCCCTTTCTGTGTAAGTATCCAGACTGCTCCTGCAAACAAAATATAATATACAGCCACCTGCCACAGCTTTGGTTGTCCTGTGATCCAGATACCAAAAGGCAGATTCCCAGATAGTTTACATAACTCTTCATAAATTCCAGCAAGAACCTTTCCAGGCAAAATCACAACACGCCCAACGGAAAAGCTTACACACCCTGCAAGCAATCCAGTAACTCCGCTTCCCAGAACAATTCCTACTGTAGGAAGCACCAGCAAATTTAAAAAAATTCCAACCAGTGAAACTTCTCCGAAAAAATATAAGGAAACAGGAAGCATGGTCAGCTGTATTCCTATAGATGCGCCTAAAGCCAGATTTGCTTTGCAAAAACCTCCGGCAAATTTTTCATATATTTGCCCTGTATGTTTTCCTAAAATCATACAGCAAATATTTTTAAACTTTTTTCCAGCATGTCTTTTCCATGCACTCTTTTTTCTCCGCACATTTTCCCCTTTTTCAATACGGGATAAATCCATACTCTTTGTTAATGCAGGAACCACTACGCCAGCTCCTGCTACCGCGCTAAATGACAAAAGGAACCCACTGTTATATAAATATGCTCCTGAATCTCCAAGAATTAACATAGCCGAAACAGCCAGCGCCGTTGGCAGATCATAAATCCTTCCGGTTATTTTCGCCCCTACAGATATCAAAAACATACAGACTGCACGCATAGTAGACACACTTCCACCAGTCATCACGCCGTATTGAAGCAAAATCAGCAGGGCAATTATCCCAGACGGCCAGATTCCCATTCCAGTCTTCATCAGAAGATTATAAATTCCCATCCCAATCACACTGATATGCAGCCCCGAAATTGCCAGAACATGCACAATACCAGCCATCTGGTAGCGAAGCTTTACTTCCTCATCCAGACTGCTTTTATCCCCGAGAACAATTGCCTGAAAAACCCCGGCTTCTTTTCCACCAATTCCATTCAGAACTTTACTGAGATATTTCCTTAGATCATTCATACCTTGTCGATAAGCAGAATAATTTTCCGATTTTTTTAACAATTCCGCCTTTTTCATAAAATAGAAAATATGCTGGCTGGCATAATACTGTCTGGCATCAAATTCTCCTGGATTTCGCATCTCACCTACTCTCTCCAGATTTCCAGACACCAAAACAACAGTTCCTGCCGGAACATCTTCTTTTTTCTTTAAAAATACTTTTACATTTTCAATAGATATTTTCTTCGGTTGATTTTCCTTTGATTGATTCTTCTTTGGTTGATAAATCAGATATGTATTGCTAAGATAAACAGATTGTGAAAATTCATTTTCTGTGGTCTGTGTCACTTCTCCGCAGATTGTGACCTTGGGATGTTCCCGGATCCAGGAGTCCACATTTTCCGGAACAGGATTTCCTCTGATCAGTGGAAATCCTGCCCGGTCGGCCACACACATAAGGAGCATCAAGACCAGACACACCATGCAAAGCGGTCTTTTCGTCATTTATAAACTCCTTTAGTATTTCATTTTATAAGCGTTATTGATTGATTTTTTCAAACACGCTCTAATTCTCTTTCAGGATCAGATCTGTATTTTTACTGAAAAGACTGTACAAAGATGTTCCATCACTTAACTTAGCCTCTGTATCACCTTCGATTGAAATCTGCACTTTATCAGCAGATGTCGTATCCAGAAGAGAATTTACCACGGAATAGATCATGGTGTTCACCGGGATATCAATTCCTGAATCTGAAAAAGCGGAACTAAAATCCACATAGCACACATTATCAGACACCTCTATTCCCAGAATATCCGTATTCTGCGGAATTGTTGGATAATGCCCTTTCACCATCGGTCCTTTGGCAAGCTGTTCCAGTATTACTCTCTCTCTTGGCAGAATTCTCTTATAATATACATTTCTCTGTTCTGCCACAAGATGCTCTCCTGTCTTGTCTGTAAAATACAGAGTAAAAGTATCATACCGATACGCATCTTTATCAGAGCCCCACATTTCTACAAAAGTGTTGCCATCAAGCAAGCCTACAGCCTGTCCCTTGGAATCGGTAAGCTCCTGATTTCCTATAAAAATCTTTATGCCGGTGATTCCTGGAATCTGAAGAAAAGTTCTTGCCACACCTGCGCGCACCAGAATCTCCCTGGTTCGGGAAATATTACTGTAATCAGCATTAAACTCCAATTCCAGAAGGGATTCATTTAAGCGGTAAGTCACCAGCTGAACTCCTGCTGGAAGCAAAGGCAGGTTCTCTCCGCTGCTCTCCTGTCCATTCAGGATTCCCATTAAATCCTGGAGCATAAATTCTGCACTTTCCTGCTCCGGATAATATCTTGTCTTTGTTACTTTCGTTTCATCTTTGTTCAAGTAATATAGATAGTACTGATTGCTGACACTTTCAGTCTTCTCTCCCTGGCTTTCCACCGAGCATCCGGTAAGAAGGCCAATGATCAGAACCAGAGCCATCGCTGTACTCAACAATTTCTTCATCTGGCACCTCCTACGGAATATATGATAAAGGAATGCGGACAGTAAAGGTAGTTCCCTCGCCTTCCTTACTTGCCACCTGAATAGTTCCATGATGCATGGTCACAGCACTTCTGGTAATCGCAAGTCCAAGACCTGTGCCGCCAATTTCTTTGGAATGGGATTTGTCCACACGGTAAAAACGTTCAAAAATTCTTCCGATGGACTCCTCCGGAATGCCCATTCCGGAATCTGCAACCTTCACATAGAAATATTTATGGTCAGCGTCAAGGGTTACACGAACCCAGCCATCATCCACATTGTATTTAATACCATTCTCAACCAGATTGCTCACGGCAAGAGTAAACTTTACCTCATCCACATCTGCTTCAACAGGGCGGAAACTGTCCAGGATCAGATCAATGTGCCTCTTATCTGCAATTGGACGGAGTCTCTTCAGGATATCCTCCAGAAGCTGATTGATATTCAGGTGCTCCACATTCAGATCAGCTGCTTTCTTATCCATTTTTACAAGAGAAAGCAGGTCTGTGATGATCTTATTCTCCCGATCAATCTCTGCAGTGATATCGCCCATAAACTCCTGATACAGCTCCTCCGGCACCCCTTCCTGGCCCACCAGTGAATCGGCAAGTACCTTCATGGAGGTAAGCGGTGTCTTCAGCTCATGGGACACATTGGAAACAAACTCATTTCTGGACTCATCCAGAATCTTCATTCTGGAAAGCATTTTGTTGAACGCATCCGTAATAAGTGCTGTCTCTGTATAATCCGGGACAGAAATCTCCTCATTCTGGTATCCATCCGTCAAATCCTCAATGGACTTGGTAACTCTGGCAAACGGCTTTACAAGAACCGTAGAAAGCACATATCCAAGAAGGACCGCCAGCACAATAATGATTCCTGTGATCAGAAGACTCTTCTGTTCCAGCTCCAGAATATTCTCTGCAATTTCATTGGAGGAAAAGCTGATCAGCATAGCACCCTGAAGCTGCTTCACCTCCGGGCTTTTCACAGGGAGAGCCATCTCAATCTTCTGTGTCTTACTATTATAGCGGCTGGCTTCCTCACCTTTGAAGCATTTGATCACCATAGTGGAGATCAAAGTTTTTCCCTCATCTACGCCATAGGTATCCTTGATAATCCTGTAATCCCTGTCAACTAACAGAATTCTGCCGTCATACACATTAGACAACAACTCCAGCTTGCTGTTTACATCCTGCGAGCTGGAGTCATTCATATAATTCTCTTTAATTAACAGGTTACACAGAATGTCACACTGCTTCTCAACAGTCTGCTTACGGACAGCCACAGCCTTGCTCTCATAGGCCGCCACCATCACATGAGCAACAATGACACTTGGTACGATTCCCAGAATGACCAGAATGATCAGAATACGAAAACGCAGACTTTTTAAAAAGCTTGGTTTCTTTTTCTCTGGCATGGCTTATGCCTGGAAATAATATCCCACACCCCATTTGGTGTGTACATATTTGGGCTCACTGGGATTCGCCTCAATTTTTTCACGTAAACGACGGATATGTACATCCACTGTACGAACATCACCAGGATATTCATATCCCCATACAATATTCAGCAGGTTCTCACGGCTGTACACTTTATTGGGATTAAACACCAGAAGTTCCAGCACATCAAATTCTTTGGCAGTCAGATTGATTTCCTTACCAGAAATAAACACGCGACGGCTCTCACAATCCATCTTCAGGTCACCAGCCTCTATTGTCTTCGCCTTGTCTTTTTCTTCCTGATTGCTGCCTGCACGGCGCATAATGGCCTTGATTCTTGCCTTTACCTCAAGAATATTAAATGGTTTGGTGATATAGTCGTCCGCGCCATACTCAAGGCCGAGGATCTTATCCATATCCTCACCTTTCGCTGTAAGCATTACAATAGGAACATTTGAAAATTCCCTGATCTGTTGGCATACTTCAAAGCCATCCATCTTGGGAAGCATAAGATCCAGAAGAATAATGTCATATTTCTTCTCTTGGGCCATCTCCAGGGCTTCTTCGCCATCGTAGGCACAATCCACATCCATTCCATCCTGTTCCAGGCTGAAACGGATACCCTTTACTATCAGTTTCTCATCATCTACTACCAAAACTTTCCTGCTCATTTAAGAATCTCCCTTATCCAGTTGATATCTTGTCTTTTATCTTTGAAAAGGTACCCTCTTTGATACCTTCTACATTCATAATCTCTTCGATAGAAGCAAAGTCTCCATGCTCCTCTCTGTATGCAACAATGGCTTCTGCCTTTGACTGCCCGATTCCGCTTAAAGTGGAAAGCTGTCCGGCATCTGCAGTATTCAGATTAATTCGTGTATCATCGCCTACGCCATCTCCGAAACTTCCTGTATCTCTTCCAACAGTTCCCGATGGATTTTCCACTGAGCTGCCTTGAATTTCTTCCAATCCTGAATTCCCAGAATTGTCACCATCGTTCAATGCCTCTGGCACTTTCGCCATAGCAAGTTCCAGGTTCTCAGCCACTTCTTTCTCAGTAGGCACATAAATCTGCTGCCCATCTCCAATACTTCTGGCTCTGTTCAGATAATTTATGGCTGCCTCTGGCAAATATCCTCCCGCTGCATCAACAGCCTGGAAAATACGCGCTCCTTCATCCAGCTCATAAACACCTGGATTTACAACAGCTCCGCATACATCAACGAATATTTTCTGTGGAATTGGCGTTTCTGGCAGCAAATCCAAAGCTGAATTTTCTGTATTTCCCTCTGATCCTGCATCTGAAACAGCAGACTGTTTTTTGGGATTTTCCCCTGCCGCCACGTTATTCTCATACGCAGTGCTCTCTTCTCCGGCTTTTCTATTCGAGTTCTCTTCATCTGAATCCATCTCTTCCAGAAAAACCTCTTCCCGACGTGCGCAGCCTGTCATTGCAGACGCCGTCCAGAGAAAGAACAAAACTGTCCAGATTCCACATCTGTATTTTATTTTTCTTCCCATGCAGGTTCCCCTTTCGCTTTATGCGCAGGTTCCCCTCCACTCATGCTTTACCTAATCTATTTTAACGAAACTTTACATTTTTTACAATACCATTTCTAAATTTTATCAGTCTTTTATCTATTTGCCTTATTTCTCCCATTTAAATATGACAATTCCTACAATAGCCACAGCCATACCAATCAGTTTCCGCCATTGAAAATCCACTTTTTCTACACCAAACAGACCAAATAATTCAATTATATAGGCAACTGCCAGCTGGGAAATTACAATCAGCATAGCAGCCTTTGCAGGACCTAAACTTCCCATGCTTTGAATGACAGTTATGGTAATAAATGCTCCGATAATACCGCCAAGTAAAGTATATTTATTCTCCACCTGCCACAACGCGCCAACACTGTCCCTCCCGGTAAAAATCCACGCCAACACACAGACCAGAAACGCCGAAAACTGTACCCAGCCGGTGGATACCCACAAGCTGGTCTGCTTAGTCATCTCTGTGTTAAAAACACCCTGAATACTCATCAATGCACCAGATATCAACGCTACAAGAAATCCCCACATACAATACCTCCATAAACTATCCTATACTTCCAGATTCTTTCTCTAGAGCGTGTTTGAAAAAGGCTTTCTGCAAGGTGTGCGTCACAATTTGTGGGAGATTTCGCCCGGATGAGGGCGCCGTAGCGGGCTACGGCAACCGAATTCGAGTGAAATATACCGCAAAGTGGGGCGTGCAGATTGCAGGAATGATTTTTCAAACACGCTCTAAGCCAATCAATGTTCTGACAGCCTCCAAAAGGATACTCCCTTTCCCTGGAAGAAAAGGAGGTGCACTTGCAGCAGGCACCTCCATAATAGTATTATATGTATTTTTCAAAGATTCATTCACTTCGCAAGTTTTTCGCTTTTTTTCGTAACGCAGCACCGGCAGTAATTAGACGCCGATAAGATCCAGAGAAAAGCAGGAATGATAATAGCAAGAACGCCCGTATTCCATACCATATGAAGCAGCATGGCTACCAATGTGCAAAAAGGAAGTACCTTTCCAGTCAGCAGATAAGTCTTATAGCTTGCTTCGTAAATTTCTTCCTTCTCTGCTTCGTCACAGCTTGCAAGCCACTGCTCCTGAAAGTTTATAGAAGTAGGATCACCTTTCTTATCCGGATAAATTCTCTGAACCAGCTTTATATAGCGAATCTGCCACATACCAAAATATCCAACCATTCCCACAAACACAACCAGTCCTGCTAAGAACATCCATATCTCACCGTCACTCTGGCTCTCAATATATTTCATAGAGTATCCTGGTGAAATAAGCAGCATCATAAGAACAGTTCCCACTGTACTCGCAATCATCCCCCAGCTGGAGGACACTTCAATATGATACTGCAATTCATGATATTCTTCATCCTCTGCATCCTGTATCTGGCTTCCCATTCTCTTCATCTTTCCAAAATGGATCTCACAGATCATAATACAGATCGCACCGCAGATACATTCCAGCAGCACTGTATGATCACGTACAGCCAAAAGAAATGCATTCATCCCATGCCCAATAGCTGCTATAGAATTCTCCCCAGTGTATGATGTAACAAAGCCAAAAATTCCTCCAACAACACCACCAGCCAGCATAATCAGTACCATTTTTAAATAGGAATTCATTTTCTTCTTAGATTTTCCCTTATTCATCTTCTCCATCCTCCGTATAAGTAAAAATATCTTCCACTGTCACCTGACAGATCTTCGCCAGCTTCAAAGCCAGCGTCACTGAAGGTGAATAGTCTCCCCTCTCAATCAGGCTGATCGTCTGTCTGGACACACCAGCCAGTTTCCCCATGTCCGCCTGATTGATTCCAAGCCTGGCACGATATTCCTTCAATCGATTCTCCAGCGCCATTTCAAAGGCTCCTTTCTCATTCGTAGTGTATTCAATTTTTTGAAATGACTTATTTCATTGTCATTATGACAAGTTTATTTGTCATTCCTTGTATTTGCATAATATCATTGACAACTTTACTTGTCAACAGGTTTTTTATATTTTCCCAAAACAACCTTGCAATCCTGTTATATCTCTACTGAAAACCGCTTTTCCAGTCTTTCTTCTGACATTATGCAAAAATATTTTCGAAATTTTCTATATTTTCCATCTATTCAACAGCTCTCACAATTGATATAATATTTTCAACAAATATGACAGCCGGGCTGGCATGTCAACTTGAAAGGAGAATCACAATGGCAGACGAAAAGAACATTGGTACCCCAGCAGAAGAGGAAATCGAGATCATCACCCTCACCGACGAAAACGGGGAAGACATGGATTTTGAGTTCCTGGACCTTGTTGAGTATGAAGGAAAGCGCTACGCAGTTCTTCTCCCACCTGTAGAGGACGTGGAAGGTGAGGACGAGAACGAAGATGAAGAAGTACTGATTCTTCAGGTTGAGGACGACAGAAATGAAGAAAACGAGAGCTATGTTTTCGTTGATGACGATGACATTCTCACCGCTGTTTTTGACATTTTCAAAGAGAAATTTAAAGACGAATTCGACTTCGCAGAAGAGTAAATTCACAAAAAGCTTTTAAGCAGCTGTACTCTATACAGTGTAAAAAGTTCCATCCCCCAACTTTTGACAAGATGTATGTCAGGATTTATGGGCGATTGCCGGAATAATTTTTTAAAACAGAATCTTGAGCAATAGAAAAAAGGTACCTGAAAACCATTTCAAAGTACCTTTTTTCTGTCATTTTATTCTCATTTATAGCTTAAAATCAACCTACAATGCTTTTTTAGTGAATCTTTTTTAATTTTCACCTATTTTTTCACCAAAACTCCAGCCCTGATTTACGCCAGACATTCATCCAAAATCTCCGCCATTTCATCAATATCCGCCTTGGTAATCACAAGCGGAGGCACAATACGAAGCACGTCGCTTCCTGCAGAAATAACCAGCAGTTTCTTCTCCAGAGCCTTCTTAACAATCTCTCCTACAGGTCGTCCTGCAATGACGATTCCCTGCATGAATCCCATACCTCTTCTTGCTGCAGCACACTCATGTTTTTCCACAAGTTCATCCAGTTTTTTTTCAAGATATGGGGTTAATTCCTGTACATGAGTAAGGATCATATCCTTCTCATAAATGTCAAAAACCTTGCTTACAGCCGCACATACAAACGGATTTCCGCCATAAGTTGTACCATGGTCTCCCGGCTTCAAAGAAGCCTGTGCAACCTTCTTACTCAACACAAATGCACCAACAGGAACACCGCATCCAAGCGCTTTTGCACAGGTCATAATATCCGGCTGTACACCGTATGCCTGCCATGCAAAATAATATCCGGAACGTCCCATTCCGCACTGGATTTCATCCAGAATAAGGAGAATATCTTTCTCATCACACAGTGCGCGAACGCCCTCCAGAAACTCTCTTTCCGCTGGATAAATACCGCCTTCTCCCTGTACGGTCTCCATAATAATTGCACATGTTTTATCTGTAACCTGGGCTTTTACACTCTCAAGATCATTGAAATCAGCAAATTTCACACCACCCATGAGCGGCTCAAAAGGCTCACGGTAATGTGCATTTCCAGTGACAGAAAGTGCTCCAATAGATCTGCCATGGAAAGAATGATTCATGGCAATGATCTCATGATCTGCATGTCCGTCACGTTCATAAGCATACTTTTTCGCAGCCTTTAATGCACCTTCAATAGCCTCTGTACCACTGTTTGTAAAGAAAGCCTTGTCCATGCGGCTTGCATTTACCAGCTTTGCGCCAGCTTCGATAATTGGCTCATTGTAATACAAATTAGAAATATGAGTCAGCTTATCAATCTGTTCTTTCAGTGCTTCATCATATCCAGGATAATGATATCCAAGCGAATTTACAGCAATTCCTGCTGCAAAATCCAGATATTTGGAGCCTTCGGAATCAAAAAGGTGCACACCCTCTCCACGTTCAAAAACAACAGGAAAACGATTATATGTATGAAGAATACTGGACTCCGCTTCTTCCATCTGATTATTCATGTTCATGGTAATATTTCTCTCCATCCTCTCTTAAAATAGCAGTTCCGATACCTTTGTTTGTAAAGATTTCCAACAGTAAACTATGAGGAATTCTTCCATCAAGAATATGAACCCGGTTAACACCATGCTCAATTGCTTCAATACAGTTATTCAGCTTCGGAATCATTCCGCCGCCAACATATCCATCCTCGATCAGTTTTCTGGCATCCTGAATATGAAGCTCAGAAATCAGAGATGACGGATCATCTTTATCCCTATAAACTCCCTCAATATCAGAAAGAAATGCAAGCTTCTCTGCATGTACAGCCTCTGCAATTGCGCAGGCTGCATCATCTGCATTAATGTTATAGCTGTCATAATTATCATCAAATCCGATTGGAAAAACAATCGGAAGAAAATCTTTTTCCAGCAGATCATAAAGAATTTTCGGGTTTACTTCTGTAATATCCCCTACAAATCCAATATCCTCTCCATTGGAATATTTCTTCTTACATTTCAGCAATCCACCGTCTTTTCCACTGATACCAACAGCCTGTACGCCAAGGGATTCCACATGGGAAACAAGTTCTTTGTTTACTTTGGCAAGGACCATTTCTGCTATTTCCATTGTCTGGGAATCTGTTACCCGAAGACCATTGATAAACTTAGCCTCCATGCCTACTTTTCCAACCCATTTGCTGATTTCCTTGCCGCCACCATGTACGATAATTGGCTTAAATCCAACCAGTTTCAGGAGAACTGCATCCTTAATTACATTCGCCTTCAATTTTTCATCCAGCATAGCACTTCCGCCATACTTTATTACAACAATTTTACGGTTAAAACGCTGTATGTAAGGAAGCGCCTCAATCAGTACCTCTGCCTTATCAAGATATTTCTGATTTACCATTTTTTCTCTTAACCTTTCTTTCCTATATCTTTATGTTACAAAAGTCCTACAACTGCATGCCTTTCAGTCTTCCTCTGGCATCTAATTTACACACTCTCAAGCTTTAATATCAAGAACGATAATCTGCATTAATTTTCACATAATCATAAGTAAGATCACAGCCCCATGCAGTTGCTTTTGCGTCACCCATCTTCACATCTGCAATAGCTGTTACCTCATCCTCAGACAGGATTCTGGTTGCCTCTGCTTCATCATATCCTGTTGAAACACCGTTCTCAATAATCTTTAATTTTCCTGCGCGGCTCTCAAAATACAGGTCAACTTTTTCCGGATCAAACTGCACTCCAGAGTATCCCATAGCGCACAAAATCCGTCCCCAGTTTGCATCGTGACCATAAATTGCAGCCTTTGTAAGAGAAGAAGTTACTACGGATTTGCTAAGCGTAACTGCATCTTCTTTTGTCTTAGCGCCCACAATTTTCACTTCAAAAAGTGCAGTCGCGCCCTCTCCGTCACCTGCAATTTTCTTTGATAAACAGGTATTAATATAATTC
>NZ_JBDGDM010000025.1:0-64139 GCF_040908885.1 Ruminococcus sp. RTP21358st1_G6_RTP21358_211008 | reverse complement strand
TTTTCACTTCAAAAAGTGCAGTCGCGCCCTCTCCGTCACCTGCAATTTTCTTTGATAAACAGGTATTAATATAATTCAAAGCCTCCATAAATTTATCAAAATCAGCACCCTCTTCTGTGATCTCAGGGTTGCCTGCCATGCCGTTTGCAAGGAGCAGAACAGTGTCATTTGTGGAAGTATCGCCATCTACAGAAACCATATTAAAGGTATCTTTAATATTTGCACTTAGTGCTTTTTGAAGCATTTCCTTGGAAATTGCAGCATCTGTTGTGACAAATCCAAGCATGGTACACATATTAGGATGGATCATTCCGGATCCCTTGCACATACCGCCAACTGTTACTGTTTTTCCACCAATTTCGATCTGTACAGCAACCTCTTTTTTTACGGTATCTGTAGTCATGATAGCCTTGGCTGCCTCTGTTCCGGCCTCTAAAGAACCGTCAAGCTTCGGAGCCATAGCCTTTACACCATTTACAATTCTGTCAATCGGAATCTGCATTCCAATCACGCCTGTAGATGCAACCAGCACGCTATCTGCAGGGATTCCAAGTATCTCAGAAGCTGCATCAGCAGTCGCCTTACAATAGCCATATCCTTCTGCTCCGGTACATGCATTTGCAATACCGCTGTTGCAGATCACAGCCTGTGCAGATGGGTGATTATAGACCACATTCTGATCCCATTTTACAGGAGCTGCCTTCACCACATTTGTTGTAAAAGTGCCAGCTGCAACACATGGAACTTCACTGTAAACCATGGCCATATCTGTACGGCCTTTGTATTTAATTTCTGCTGCTGCCGCAGCTGCTTTAAACCCCTTTGCTGCGGTAACACCACCTGTAATTATTTCCATATTGATACTCCTCCTTTGCCCGATCAAGCAAATTATATGTTTATTTTTCAATGTAACTCAGTCCTGAAATCAGGCCCGGAGCCTGTCTCCAATTTCACTTTTACGGATACATCGGAACCTGTAATAATCCTTCCGCTTCATCAAACCCAAACATCAGATTCATATTCTGAACTGCCTGTCCGGCAGCACCTTTTACCAGGTTGTCAATAGCTCCCATCATGATGATTCTGTGGGTTCTCGGATCGATCTTGAAATTCACATCCACGTAATTACTGCCCTCTACCCACTTTGTCTGCGGACACACATCCTTATCCAGAACCCTCACAAATGTCTCATTCTCATAGCATGCATCATAAGCAGCTTTTACTTCTTCGTAGGTCACATCCTTTGTCAGGGAAGCGTATGCTGTAACCAGAATGCCTCTGTTCATTGGAACAAGATGCGGGGTAAAATTAATGGTCACTTCCTGTCCGCAGGCATATCCTAACTGATCTTCGATCTCTGGTGTATGTCTGTGTGTGGCAACACCGTAAGCCTTGATATTTTCATTTACTTCACAATAAAGATTATCAACCTTAGCCCCTCTTCCAGCCCCCGTCGTTCCGGATTTAGCATCAATAATAATCGTGTTCGGATCAATCATTCCAGCCTTTAACAATGGGTAAATAGAAAGTGTAGAACAAGTTGGATAGCATCCCGGATTCGCGATCAGACGAGCTTTTTTGATGTCCTCACGGTTAATCTCACATAATCCGTACACAGCTTCATCAATAAACTGAGGGGATTTGTGCTCAATTCCGTACCATTTTTCATATTTCTTCACATCTTTAATACGGAAGTCTGCACTTAAATCAATTACTTTCGCTCTGGAAAGGATTCCCTCATTTACAAGAGAAGCACACAGCCCCTGCGGTGTTGCAGTGAAAATCACATCAACCTCATCTGCCAGAGCTTCCATGTTATCGTCCATACATTTTGCATCTACCAGCTTAAAAAAGTTCTGATAAATTCCTGCATATTTTTTATCAATGTAGCTTCTGGATCCATACCATGCTACTTCCACATTTTTATGTCCCAGAAGGAGACGTACAATTTCATTTCCCGCATAACCGGTTGCTCCAATAATTCCAGCTTTTATCATTTTAGTGTCCTCCATTATTATGGTGTCAAAAGCATGCTTTTTCAAACAGGCTCTGGAACTCATACTTGTTACTCTGTTCACTGGCAACAATGTCCGTTTTGTGAACGGAGTGAACAGTAACATGTGCTTTATAAACAATGATGAATGAATTATACATCTTCTTTGCATATTATGCAATAGTCATTTTTTCCTTATTTTCCATTCAATCTATCTTTTTTTGTGCATTTCAACGCGTATTTACCTATTATATTATGCATTTTTATGCAAAGTTTTTATAAATTTTTTCAAATTTACTATTGCATATTTATGAGTATTGTTGTATATTATTCTTTGTGAATAACGTACAGAACGTAAGAGCCGTTATCACGATGAATATTTATTCAAAATTTAATATGCTTTATAACCCTATCTGTTTCAGAGGGATAAAAGAAAAGAGGTAAATATTATGAAAGAAAAAGTTGTACTTGCATATTCAGGCGGACTTGATACCACAGCATTGATTCCGTGGCTGAAAGAAACATTTGATTATGATGTTGTCTGCTGCTGCGTTAACTGCGGACAGGGAAATGAGCTGGACGGACTTGAGGAAAGAGCAAAGCTTTCCGGAGCTTCCAAATTATATATTGAGGATATCGTAGATGACTTCTGCGACAACTATATTATGCCGTGTGTTGAGGCAGGTGCTGTATATGAGCACAAATATCTTCTTGGTACTTCCATGGCACGTCCTGCTATTGCCAAGAAACTGGTTGAGATCGCAAGAAAAGAGAACGCTGTTGCAATCTGTCACGGCGCAACTGGTAAAGGAAATGACCAGATCCGTTTTGAGCTTGGAATCAAAGCTCTTGCACCAGACATCAAGATCATTGCTCCATGGCGTATGACAGACGTTTGGACCATGCAGTCCCGTGAAGACGAGATCGCGTTCTGCCAGGCTCATGGTATCAACCTTCCATTCGATGCAAAACACAGCTACAGCCGTGACCGTAACCTGTGGCACATCAGCCATGAGGGACTTGAACTTGAGGATCCGGCGCAGGCTCCAAACTATGATGATATGTTAGTACTCAGCGTAACACCTAAGAAAGCTCCGGATAAAGAGACCGAAATCACCATGACATTTGAGGCAGGTGTTCCAAAGACCTTAAATGGAAAGGCAATGAAAGTTTCCGAGATCATCACAGAACTGAACAAGCTTGGCGGCGAGAACGGAATCGGCATTATCGATATCGTTGAGAACCGTGTTGTAGGTATGAAATCCCGTGGTGTTTATGAGACTCCTGGTGGAACAATCCTTATGGAAGCACATGAACAGCTTGAGGAGCTGATCCTTGATCGTGAAACTCTGGAAACCAAGAAGAAACTTGGCAGCCAGCTGGCTCAGGTTGTTTACGAAGGAAAATGGTTCACACCACTTCGTGAGGCAATCCAGGCATTCGTAGAGTCCACACAGAAATATGTAACTGGTGAAGTAAAATTCAAACTTTATAAAGGCAACATCATCAAAGCAGGAACCACTTCTCCATACAGCCTTTACAATGAATCTCTTGCTTCCTTCACAACAGGTGATATGTACGATCACCACGATGCAGACGGATTCATCACTCTGTTTGGTCTGCCGCTGAAAGTTCGTGCAATGAAGCTTGCAGAAGTAGAAAGTCAGAAACAGACCAACGACTGATCTTCATAAAATAAGCAAAAAATATCTCCGGAAGTTCTTAATCCTCCCGGAGATGTTTTTTGCAGCTTTTCACTTTATGTAAATCAATTATTTTTCCAGCGCTTATTAAAAATTTGGTCAACTGATTTTTACCTTCTTCTGCTCCAGCCTCTCAGACACCCATTCCTTAAACAATGTATAAATTACAGACACCAACGGAATAAAAATCAGCATTCCCACAATTCCCATAAGATTTCCGCCCAGAGTCACTGCAACCAGTACCCAGATTGCCGGCAGTCCCACAGAGTTTCCAACTACGTGAGGATAGATCAGATTTCCCTCAATCTGCTGCAGGATCAAGAACAATATAAGAAATGCCAAAGCTTTCAGAGGACTTACCATCAAAATCAGGAAAAATCCCACCCAGCATCCAATAATTCCGCCAAACACAGGAATCAGCGCCGTAAAACTGATCAGCACTCCGATCAGCATTGCATATGGAAATCTTCCGATCGTCATGGAAACAAAGAACATGCTTCCCAGGATCACCGCCTCTATGCACTGCCCGGTAATAAAGCTTGAAAACACCTTACTTGCCAGTGTACAAACATGTCCCAGATATTCCACTGTTTTCACAGGTAAGATCGCATAAGCCGCTTTCAGGACCTGCCTGCCCAGCTTCTCTTTCTGAAGGAGCACATAACAGGAAAACACAAAACCAATTGCAAAATTCATAGCCATACTCACCAGTCCCATAGTCACGGTAATAGTGGAGGATACCAGATTGTCCGCCCCACTTCTCAAAACGCTCACAATAGAATCAATAATTTTCTGCGGATCAATTTCTATGGTAGATGCCCATTTCACAATTTCAGAATCACTCTGGAAGGTATCTGTCAGCCATTTCTGAACTAACGGAATATCTTCTTCCACCTTTTTCACAACATTTACCAGAGTTCTTCCAAGCTCCGGTGCCACAATCAGTACTACAACGAGAATCGCCAGCACCACCAGAACAATGGAAAAGATCAGGCTCACCGGTCTTGCAAATTTTGCTGCTGCACGTCCCCTCCTGTTTTCTTTTTCCTTTGCTTTTCCAAAAACATGCCGCTCAATAAATGCCATAGGTACATTCAGCACAAACGCCATAGCTCCACCCAACACAAATGGCAGAAGAAGTCCCCACACAATTTTCACATACTTCAGCACCACATCCAGATTCTGCACTCCCAGATACAGAAGCACTGAAAAAGCGATCAGCCACCTTATCTTTTTCATATTTTCCTTATTTAGTTCCACTATTTTCAACCTCCTCCTTTCTTTCTCAGTACACTTTTGTTCTGCATATCTTACCACAAAATCCACTTTTTGACCAGTTATCCCTTTCTTTTTCCCACCTCTTTTAATTCAACGTGTTACTGTTCCCTCCGTGACCAGTAACACGCTTCGCGATGCAAAAGAATCATGCTTTGCATGATTTCGCGCCGCAATTCTCTGGTTTTCTGTGAACTTTATTGACACTTTTCCACGTTAACGCTATAATATTGATTAAATATCGTTTGCTCTAGAGCGTGTTTGAAAAAGGCTTTCTGCAAGATGTGCGTCACAACTTGTGGAAGATTTTTTTATAATTATATTGTGGGTTTTTCCCCGGCGAAAAGGAGGTATCTTCACTAAATGAAACAGATATCAGGCAATAAGCTGCTGGTAAAAGCACTGAAAGAAGAAGATGTTGAGTACGTTTTCGGTTATCCCGGAGCATGTACCATTGATATCAGCGATGAATTATACAAACAGGATGATGTCACCGTAATCCTTCCACGTCACGAGCAGGCACTGGTTCACGCAGCCGATGCTTACGCACGTACCACTGGAAAAGTTGGCGTATGTCTTGTAACAAGCGGTCCTGGTGCTACCAACCTTGTCACAGGCCTTGCTACAGCCAATTACGACAGCGTTCCTCTGGTGTGCTTCACCGGTCAGGTAGCACGTCATCTGATTGGAAACGATGCATTCCAGGAAGTTGATATTGTAGGAATTACCCGCAGTATTACCAAGTATGGAGTCACTGTACGCAACCGTGAAGATCTTGGACGTATCATCAAGGAAGCCTTCTATATTGCACGTACCGGACGCCCTGGACCGGTTCTCATTGACCTGCCCAAGGATGTAATGGCTGAACTGGGCAGTGCAGAATATCCAAAGAGCGTAAATATCCGCGGCTACAAGCCAAACACCAGTGTCCACATCGGACAGCTGAAACGTGCGATCAAAACACTTTCCAAGGCAAAGAAGCCTCTCTTCCTGGCAGGCGGCGGAATCAATATTTCCCATGCCAATAAGGTATTCCAGGAAGTAGTGGAAAAGACCGGTGTTCCGGTTGTAACTACTATTATGGGACGAGGTGCAATTCCTACCAACCATCCGCTTTTTATCGGAAACCTTGGCATGCACGGTGCCTATGCAGCCAATATGGCTGTAAGCAACTGTGACGTACTTTTTTCCATTGGAACACGTTTTAACGACCGAATCACAGGAAAGCTTCATGAATTTGCCCCTAATGCCCAGATTATCCATATTGACATTGACACGGCCTCTATTTCCAGAAACATCCAGGTAGATATTCCAATCGTTGCAGATGCAAAAGATGCCCTTGCAAAAATGTCCGAATACGTTTCCGACTATGCCAGCAAAAAATGGAACAGTGAGATAAACAGCTGGAAGCAGGAACATCCTCTTGTAATGCGTCCAAATGACAGATTAAGTCCGGTTGACATCATTAACCAGATCAACTGCCAGTTTGAAGAAGCCATCATTGTCACGGATGTCGGACAACACCAGATGCTGGTTTCCCAGTATGCTGAGATCACACCAGGCAAGCAGCTTGTTATGTCCGGGGGCCTTGGTACCATGGGATACGGTTTTCCTGGTGGTGTAGGAGCAAAGATCGGTAATCTGGACAAACCGGTTATCGTTATTTCCGGCGACGGTGGAATGCAGATGAATATTCAGGAATTTGCCACAGCTGTTCTGGAAGAGCTCCCACTGATTCTTTGTGTATTTAATAACGAATATCTTGGTATGGTTCGTCAGTGGCAGAAGCTTTTCTATGGCAAACGCTACAGCATGACCAATCTTCGCTCCGGTGCCCTTTCCCGCCGTACAAATGGCGAGGAATACCCGAAATATACACCGGATTTTGTAAAGCTGGCAGAAAGCTACGGTGCCAAAGGGATCCGGGTTTTCAATAAAAATGAGGTTGCCGCAGCCTTTGAAGAAGCAAAGAAAAATACCAAAGTTCCGACCCTGATCGAGTTCATCATTGATCCTGAAGAAATGGTTTATCCGATGGTAAAGCCTGGCGGAACACTGGAAGATTTAATTATGGATTGTTAATTAACAGGAGGTTTATCCAATGGCAGATAAAGGCATGAAAAAAAGATGGATTTCCCTCTACGTAGAAAACCAGGTAGGTGTTCTGTCCAAGATTTCCGGACTTTTCTCCGGCAAAAGCTATAACCTGGACAGCCTCACCGTTGGTACTACAGAGGATCCTACCGTTTCCCGAATGACCATCGGAACTGTAAGCGACGATGAAACGTTCGAACAGATCAAGAAACAGCTGAACCGAATGGTAGAAGTCATCAAAGTTATTGATTTCACCAATATGTTCGTCCGCATGAAAGAGATTCTTTACATCAAGGTTTTTAACTGCTCTTCTGAGGACAAAGTTGAATTATTCCAGATTGCTGAGACTTTCAAAGCCAGAGTCATTGATTACGGTAAAGACAGCCTGCTTCTGGAATTCGTACAGACAGCGACCAAAAATGATGCAGTTGTCAAACTGATCAAAGAAGAATTCGGCCGCATCGAAGTAGTCCGAGGTGGAAGTGTAGGAATTGAATCCATCAGCATGATGGAAAGATAATTTAAACGATGATGCCCCTCCTGTTAAAGGAGGGCATTTTTGTAAATTTTACGAGGGGATAATCCATTATGAAAAAACAACAAATACCATTAAAAAATTCACTGATTCTCCTTTTGACAGCAACGATCTGGGGAATCGCCTTTGTAGCACAAAGTGAGGGCGGTGAAGCTGTCGGCCCTCTCACTTTCAATGCCACAAGAAACATTATCGGTTCTCTGGTGCTGATCCCGGTTATTTTACTGCTCAATAAAATAAATCCACAGAGCAATTCAGCTGATTTCACAGAATCCGACAGACAGCCAATGGCATCCAGCGGTTCAAATCCATTTTCCCGCAACAAAACCTTAATTGCCGGCGGCATAATCTGCGGTATCTGCCTGTGTCTTGCTTCCAACTTCCAACAGTTTGGTATCCAGTACACCTCCGTTGGAAAAGCAGGTTTTCTCACTGCATGCTACATTATCATCGTCCCGATCCTTGGACTTTTTATGAAAAAGAAATGCAGTCCTTTTATCTGGGTTGCGGTTGTAATGGCACTGATTGGTCTCTATCTGCTTTGCATCACAGACGGCTTTTCCATTGGAAAGGGAGACTTTCTGGTCCTGATCTGTGCTTTCCTGTTTTCCCTGCACATTCTGGTCATTGATTACTTTTCACCAAAGACAGATGGAGTAAAAATGTCTTGCATCCAGTTTCTGGTCTGCGGAATCCTCACTGCTATCCCAGCCATAATTCTGGAGCATCCCAATCTTTCTTCATTCAGTGGTGCCTGGGGCGCTACTCTCTATGCCGGCGTTATGTCCTGCGGTGTCGCCTACACCCTCCAGATCGTGGGCCAGAAAAATATGAACCCAACCGTAGCCTCCCTGATTCTCAGTCTGGAATCCTGCATCTCTGTCCTCGCCGGCTGGATTATCTTAGGACAGAAATTAAGCACCCGGGAAATCATCGGTTGTGTGGTAATGTTCGGGGCTATCGTTCTTGCCCAGTTGCCGCAGAAAGAAACTGCCAGTGAAAAATAACGCGCTCTAGAGCCTGTTTGAAAAATTCTTGCAGAAAGCCTTTTTCAAACACGCTCTAAATCTTCCAAAACCAAAAGTAAGAGGTAACGCTTGAACCTTCCAAACGTTACCTCTTACTTATTTACCCCATATCACCCATTATACAGCTGATAATATTTACCTTTCTGCGCAATTAACTCATCATGAGAGCCTCTCTCAATAACACGTCCCTGCTCCAGAACCATAATACAGTCACTGTTTCTGACTGTGGATAACCTATGTGCAATTGCAAATGTAGTTCTGCCTTCCATCAGCTTATCCATACCATCCTGTACAAGCTTCTCTGTACGGGTATCAATAGAGCTGGTAGCCTCATCCAGGATCAGAACCGGCGGATCTGCTACTGCCGCCCTGGCGATTGCAAGCAGCTGTCTCTGTCCCTGGCTTAAATTAGCACCATTATTGCGAAGCATAGTATGATAACCATCCGGCAGTCTTCGGATAAAGCCATCCGCATTCGCCAGCCTGGCAGCTGCAATAACTTCCTCATCTGTGGCATCCAGTTTTCCATAACGGATATTCTCCATAACGGTAGCAGTAAACAGATTAGTATCCTGAAGAACGATACCCATGGAACGTCTCAGATCACCCTTTTTGATCTTATTTATATTGATGCCATCATAACGGATCTTACCATCCTGAATATCATAGAAACGATTCAGAAGATTGGTAATTGTCGTCTTACCGGCACCCGTGGAGCCGACAAATGCAATTTTCTGTCCTGGCTTCGCATACATCTTCACATCGTGAAGCACGATCTTGTCATCACGATATCCGAAGTCAACGCCATCCAGAACAATATCACCTTTCAATTCGATATAATCTGTTTTGCCAGTGGCTTTGTGAAAATGCTTCCATGCCCAGCGTCCTGTACGTTTCTTGGACTCAACCAGCTTACCATTCTCTTCTTTCACATTTACCAGGGTCACATATCCGTCATCTACCTCCGGCTTCTCGTCCAGAAGGTCGAAGATACGCTTCGCTCCGGCAAGTGCCATAACAATACTGTTAAACTGCTGGCTTACCTGGTTGATCGGCTGGCTGAAGCTCTTGTTAAAAGTAAGAAAACTTGCCAGGCCGCCAAGAGTAAATCCACCCACACCATTTACTGCCAGCACGCCGCCAACAATGGCACACAGCACATAGCTGATATTCCCAATCTGTGCACAGGTAGGCATCAGCACGTTTGCAAATTTATTGGCATTATTCGCGCTCTCAAACAGCTGGTCATTCAGCTCATTAAACTTCTCAAGGCTTTCTTCCTCATGGCAGAATACCTTTACAACCTTCTGGCCTTCCATCATTTCCTCGATGTAACCATTTACAATACCAAGATTCTTCTGCTGCTCCATGAAATACTTGCCGCTGAGTCCTGCAAGATTCTTACTTGCCACCAGCATCACTCCAACCATGACCAGAGTCACGATGGTAAGAGGCACATTCAAAATAAGCATACTTACCAATACACTGACAATGGTAATCACACTGGAGATCAGCTGTGGAATACTCTGGCTGATCATCTGGCGCAGTGTATCAATATCATTGGTGTAGATAGACATGATATCGCCATGTGCATGTGTATCAAAATATTTAACAGGAAGTGTTTCCATGCGCTCAAACATCTCATTTCGAAGATTGCGTAGGGTGCCCTGACTGACATAGATCATCAGACGGTTGTACGTATATGTGCACGCCACCCCAATTGCATAAAAACAGGCTACACGAAGAATTGCCATTGCAAGAGGATGGAAATCCGGAGTCTCAGATTGAAGCATAGGCATGATATACTGGTCAATCAAAGTCTTCATAAACATGGTTCCCTGCACATTGGCAAGAACACTTACCACAATGCCGATCACAACTACAATAATATGGATCCTGTAGTTCTTAAAAATATACCCCATCAGTCTTCCAAGCATCTTGCCCTGATTCTCTACCATAGGGCCTGAACGGAAGGCTGCCCCGCTGCGGCCTGGCTTCTTTATCGGTCTTTCATTGCTCATGCCTGCTCACCTCCTCTATTCTCATCAAAATCTCCACCACCCTTTATCTGTGAATTATAAACCTCCTGATAAATGGCATTGGTTTTCATTAGTTCCTCATGAGTTCCAAATCCGCTGATTTTTCCCTCATCCATGACAATGATCCTGTCCGCACTCTGAATACTGGAAATACGCTGTGCAATGATCAGCTTGGTAGTATCCGGAATTTCTTCTGCAAAAGCTCTTCTGATACGTGCATCTGTGGCAGTATCTACCGCACTTGTGGAATCATCCAGAATCAGTACTTTGGGTTTCTTAAGAAGAGCTCTGGCGATACACAGACGCTGTTTCTGACCGCCGGAAACATTGGTTCCGCCCTGCTCAATATAAGTATTGTATTTGTCCGGCATTTTCTCAATGAAGTCATCCGCACAGGAAAGCTGACACGCTCTGCGGCACTCTTTCTCCGAAGCCTCTTTATTTCCCCAGCGCAGATTCTCCAGAATGGTACCGGAAAACAGCACATTCTTCTGAAGTACAACTGCTACCTGGTTACGCAGACTATCCATATGGTAGTCACGCACATCCACGCCGCCAACTTTCACTGATCCGGAGCTCACATCATAAAGACGGCTGATCAGGTTTACCAGACTGGACTTGGCACTTCCGGTTCCACCGATAATACCAATAGTTTCTCCTGCGCGGATAGAAAGATTGATATCCTTCAGCACCGGCTCCTTACTGTCCTTCTTATAGCTGAAATCCACATGATCAAATTCAATACTTCCGTCTGCAACTTCCATAACCGGATCCTGCGGATCATGAAGATCTGCTGTTTCATTGATAACCTCAGTTACACGCTCTGCACTTGCTGCGCTCATGGTGACCATAACAAATACCATGGAAAGCATCATAAGGCTCATAAGAATATTCATACAATATGTAAGAAGACTCATCAATTCACCTGTAGTCAGACTGCCGCCAACGATCATATTCGCACCCAGCCAGCTGATTCCAAGAATACATGCATATACTGTAAACTGCATAACCGGCATATTCATAACTACCAGTTTTTCAGCTCTTACAAACATTTCGTAAACTTTATTGCAGGCTTTCTGAAACTTAGTGGTCTCATATTCTTCACGTACATAAGCCTTCACAACGCGGACTGCGCTGATATTCTCCTGCACGCTGGCATTTAAATCGTCATATTTTTCAAATACTTCCCGGAAATACTTAGTCGCCTTTTTCATAATAAATACGAGAAAACATCCAAGAAAAATAACGGCAATAAGGTAAATGCTGGCAACCCTTGCATTGATCATAAACGCCATCGCCATGGCACAGATCAGACTGGCCGGGGCACGGGTACACATACGCAGGATCATCTGGTATGCATTCTGCAGGTTGGTCACATCTGTAGTCAGACGTGTGATCAGACTTGCAGTACTGAACTTGTCAATGTTTGAAAATGAAAATGTCTGAATGTTAGTATACATTGCTTTACGAAGATTACGGGCAAAGCCGGAGGATGCGTATGCTCCATATTTTCCCCCAAGAATACCGGTAACAAGTCCTGCAACAGCAAGAAGCGCCATAATGGCACCTTTTCTGTAAAGATAACTGATATTACCGGTTTCCACACCGTTGTCGATCATATCTGCCATTACAAGAGGAATCATTGTCTCCACCACAACCTCCAGTATCATAAATACCGGTGTGAGGAAGGAGGCCTTCTTAAACTCCTTTACCTGGGCAAGTAATGTCTTTATCATCAGGTTCTCCCCTTTCTTTTTTGTTAGTTTTCATCCCGCAGACAGCACTCTCTTTGGGCATTTTCCCGGATTATGTCCAGAACTTCCATAAAGCATTCCAGTTTTTCCTGGGGAATGTCAGACTTCAATACTTTCTGGATCCGGTCAAAATTCTCCATAATTTCCATCTGAAATTCCATTCCCTTTTCTGTAAGCACCAGACGCTTCAGTCTGGCATCTCTTGGAATAGGTTCTCTGGTAATAAGCCCTTTCTTCTCCATTGCCTGAAGGATTCCTGAAGCAGTAGAACGCGCCATCTGAAATTCTGCTTCCAGGTCTTTCTGGAAAACAGCCTCTTCTGAATGTCGGTACAGATAACCAATGATCCACCCCTGCATGCGGTTAATTCCGGCTTTTTCATCCACCTTGGACTGATACGAATTCACCAGACGCCCAATTACCTGATTGAGAGTACGAACCTCATACCCTATTTGCCGTTCCGCCCTGCAGCACTCATCAGGACCAGTTTTCTTCTTTTTCTCCATCTTTCCCTTCTTTCATATACTTCCATACAAAATAGTTCATGTGCGAACTGTTCGGGTTCGAACTGTTCGTGCACGAACTAATTATAAGGGGCATGTTTCTGAATGTCAATCCTGTTTTTTCAATATCCGCTTTGCTATTTGCTCGCGGAGCGTTTTTTGTGTAATAGGAAATTACTCCGTAATATTCCTATTACACAAAAAAATACCAGAAGCAAAATTCCCATTGCTCCTGGCATCCCTTTTTATTTCGAATAAAAGCTCCACTCCCTTTCATCCACAGGCAGGTCTTCCATCTGATAATTCTCAATCCGGATGAAACTTCCCATCTCGATTTCCTGAATCATACGCTCAATTCCGGAAAGCTCTCCCTGGACTTCCATTTCCACTCTGCCATCCCACAGATTGTCCACCCAGCCGGTAAGATCATTGGCTCTCGCCGCATTTTTGGCACGGTAACGAAATCCAACGCCCTGCACCTGCCCGGAAAAATATATGTGTTTTCTCACTATCGCCATCTTTTGTCACTCCTTATGTACCTTATGATATACGTCAATACCGGCAGATGCAAGAATTTTTATTATTTTCCCTCAAAAATCTGAGCAATCGGGGAATCCGATGACAAAATAACGGTCTTGTTTTCTCCTTGCATAGAAGCTTTCAGTGCTTCAAGACTTCTTACGAAGGAATAAAATTCACTTCTCTCATCTTCCCCATAAGCCTGGGAAAGAATTTTCATATATTCCTGTTCCCCTTCTGCCTTCAAAATCTCAGCCTGCTTCTTCGCATCTGAAATCTGAATGGTCACTTCCTTATCCGTCTTGTTCTGGATTACTTTTGCTTCTGAATCGCCTTCTGCTTTATATGTAGCAGCAATATTATCACGCTCTGAGATCATTCTCTCATACACAGCAGCCTTATTATCGTCCGGCAGATCCAGCTGCTTTGTTTCAAATTTAATCAGCTCTATTCCATATTGTTCCATATTATCTCCAATGGCTTCCATCACCATATCCGATAATTCTCCGTCACGGCTTGTGATCACTCTGTCCTGGGAAAGACTGCTGATCACATTTTTTGTGGCATTATATACGGCCGTATTAATTCGGCTCTCGCTGTTTTCCAAAGAAGAGTTCAGAGTCTGTGCAAATTTAAGGGGATCTGTGATTCTCCACAAAACATAGCTGTCACTGATCATGGTTTTCTTGTCCTTGGTAATCACATCAGATGCTTCCAAATCATATAACAACGTTTCCTTTGGTAAAGACTGTGTTCTTTCTATCAATGGAATTTTAAAGCTGATTCCCGGTTCGCAGATCACTCTGTCAACTTTACCAAACTGACGGATCAGCTTGTATTCATTTTGTTGGGTTATAGTTATGGAAGAACCGATTATTACTGCTCCGAGAATGCCTGCTATAAGTGCCGCTTTTTTCATTTTCATAATTTTTTATCCTTTCTATCAGATACTTATCTTAACTTCACTTAGTTTCTTCACTTGTATCTTCTTCTGTTTTCCAGTCTCCGGAAAAAGAATCCAGCGGCAATATCTTTTCCACGCCACTTCCGTTGTCGATCACAATCTTCATACCAGGCAGCACATCTTCCATGGTTTCATAGAACATTCGCATTTTTGTGGTCTCCGGATTCTTCACATATTCCTCATACATTGCATTAAATCTTGCCACCTCAGCTTCTGCCTCATTGATCCTCACCTGTTTTTGTGCCTCCGCATCCTGAATAATCTGGTCTGCCTGGGCCTGCGCTTCGGGAAGCTTTTCGTTCCTGTATTTATTAGCATTGTTAAGCGCCGTTTCTTTTCCCTGTTTCGCAGTTTCCACCTCTTTAAATGCTTTCATCACTTCTTCAGTAGGCGGCTCGGAATCCTGTATTGTTATGTTGACCAATTGAATTCCCAGATCCTGTTCCTCCATCTGATTCAAAATCATTTCTTTGATCTTGCTCTGGATTTCTCCTTTTCCGGTGGTCAGAACCTCATCCACGTTATAGCTTGCTATTACAGTTCGGATACAGCTTTGCGCAATATTTTTTAAAATCTCTTCCGGCTGCTCAGAGGTGTAAAGGTATTTTACAGGTTCTGAAATTCGATATTCTACAAAGAAATCCACATCAATAAAATTGTAATCCGAAGTGATCATGATTCCTTCATTTTCCACCACCGCATTGTTCCCCATACTGTATCCTATTGGAAATCCCTGGATCGTGGTATTTACCTTCTGCACCTGCTGTACAAAAGGGACTTTGAAATGTAATCCCGTTTCATTCACTGCCTTTGGCACTCCAAAGGTTGTGAGTACTGCCTGTTCCTGCTCCTGAATCTGGTAAGTTGTATCCAGAGCCAATCCCCCTGCCGCTATAAGCCCAATAGCACCGATTGCCAGATATTTCATTTTTCCATTTCGCTTACTCATTTTTCTCCTCCATCTCTCTTACTAACAATAGTTGTAAAGCGTTCAAAAAGGGAAAAAAAAGACTTTTATCCCAGGCACTGTTATAATGCCTGAAATAAAAGTCTCGCTGATTATCTCATAATGCGGGTAGTTTCATCTACCGTTCTGACGCATTTATGCACCATTCAGAAAAAATGGATTTCCTTTTATCTCTTCATGGCCGCTACTCCCTTTTCTTTGAGCGATATCATATCATAAGTATTCATGAAAATCAAGATGTTTTTTTATGTTTTTCAGTTCTTATTAATGCCTTGTTGCTGTTCAGGGGCTAACCCTGTGTTACTGTTCACTCCGTTCACAGTAACGCGCTTCGCGATGCACAGAAATCATGCATTCGCATGATTTCGCGCCGCAATTCTCGGGTTTTCTGTGAACTTTGTTCACAAAAAACGCCTCGCGGAATGTTACCAGTGAACAGTAACAACCCTGTTTCAAAAAACAGGACAACTTTTTAGAGAATATGGATTTCTTTACATTAGCATGATACAATTAAGAAAGTAAAAAAACGGCACAGCATAGATCATCCGGCTTGCTGATTGGGATACAGCGAAAACAAACAAATTTGCAAACAGAGCAATAGCCAATAGCCTATCTTCTGAACTGTGAGAACGAAAAATTGCCCAAGGAAATGATGGCGGCCTTTGAATAACGAGGGAGTGAGATACATGGAACAATTATTGATTATTGAAGATGATATAGGGTTGAATCAAGGTTTAAGTAAAGCACTAAAAGCAGATGACCGTCAAATTATATCCTGCCATGAGCTAAAAGCGGCAAGAGAGCAATTGCTTTGCGGTAGTGTATCCCTGATCCTGCTGGATATCAATCTACCAGATGGCAGTGGGCTTGAGCTGCTCCGGGAGGTCAAGAAAAACCTGCCCGGAGTTCCTGTTATTCTGCTGACTGCCAATGACACTGATCTGGACATCGTAGACGGACTGGAGCGGGGCGCTGATGATTACATTACCAAGCCCTTTTCTCTTTCGGTTTTGCGGGCAAGGGTGAATACCCAACTGCGAAAGCAAGCGTCAAACCAAAAAAATGCGCCGTTCCATATGGATCTATTTCACTTTGACTTTGAGGCTATGACCTTTTATGTGGGAGATTCAAAAGTGGAATTGAGTAAAACAGAACAAAAATTACTGCGTCTGCTTGTTGAAAACCGTGGTCGAACCATGACCCGTGGAGACCTTGTCGACCGGATCTGGACAGATGGCGCAGAATATGTGGATGAAAATGCTTTGTCTGTTACGATCAAGCGTCTGAGGGATAAGCTTGGTGCACAGAAATACATTAAAACCATCTATGGAATCGGTTATAGCTGGGTGACAAAAGATGAATAAAACCGGCATTGTGATCATACTGCTATGTTTTCTGGCGGCGATAGCTACTGTATTATGGGAGCGGAGAAAGGTCAGAAAAACGATGGAAGAAATCGAAAGGATGCTGGACGCTGCCATGACCGGCTCCTTTTCTGAAGCCACTTTTGATGAAAGCCAGCTGTCTGCTTTGGAAACAAAGTTTGCACACTATCTTTCCGCAGCAGAAACTTCCTCTCGAAATGTAGCACAGGAGAAGGACAGAATTAAGACCTTGATTGCGGACATCTCCCACCAGACAAAAACGCCGATTGCAAACCTGCTGTTATACAGCGAGCTTTTGATGGAGGAAACTCTGCCTGTATCGGCGAAGGCAAATATGGAGGCACTGTACAATCAATCGGAGAAATTGCGATTTTTGATTGACTCGCTTGTAAAGCTGTCCCGGCTGGAAAACGGAATTATTTCACTATCGCCGCAGCGCTCAGCATTACAGCCACTGCTTCAAGGTATTGCAGAACAATATGCCGCCAAGGTTTCTGAAAAAGGATTGTCTTTGCAACTGCAAGATACCGATGCTTTTGCTGTATTCGACTTCAAATGGACAGCGGAAGCACTGGCTAATATCGTAGATAATGCCATCAAATATACAGAGCATGGCACAATCAGGATTTCTGCTGTAAGCTATGAAATGTTTGCAAGGATCGATATATCGGATACCGGTTCGGGCATTTCGGAAAGCGAGCAAGCGAAGATATTTGCTCGCTTTTACCGCTCAAATAGTGTGCGGAAACAAGAAGGTGTAGGCATCGGCTTATACCTTGCCCGACAGATCATATCCGGCGAGGACGGTTATATCAAGGTCGCTTCCGTTCCGGGAAAAGGAAGTACGTTTTCCATATTTCTGCCGAAATAGCATCCATTCTTTCAAAACTGTTAGATTTCATTTTCCGCTGGAAAGAATGTGGAAAGAATCCTATGCGATAATCTGTATGTATCAAAGGATGATTTCCTTGCATACATACAGATTTTTTCATGGAGGTACTCGTTTATGGAAGTTTTACAGGCAAAAAACCTGAGAAAAATTTATGGCTCCGGCAATAATGCGGTTCATGCGTTGGACGGAGTGGATTTAAGTGTGCAGAAAGGTGAATTTGTGGCGATTGTCGGCACATCCGGCTCCGGCAAATCCACACTGCTGCATATGCTGGGCGGGCTGGATCGCCCTACAAGCGGCACGGTCATGGTGGACGGACAGGATATTTTCTCCCTGAAGGATGAAGCCTTGACCATCTTCCGCCGCAGAAAAATAGGCTTTGTGTTCCAAGCATATAATCTTGTTCCGGTGCTGAATGTGTATGAAAATATCGTTCTACCCATTGAGCTGGACGGCGGCAAGGTCAACAAGGATTTCGTACAGCAGATCGTGCAGACCCTTGGGCTGGATGAGCGTCTGGATGCCCTGCCCAATCAGCTTTCGGGCGGTCAGCAGCAGCGTGTGGCAATCGCCCGTGCGCTGGCGGCAGCACCCGCTATCATTCTGGCAGATGAACCGACAGGTAATCTGGATTCCAAAACCAGCCAGGATGTATTGAGCCTTTTGAAAGTAACCAGTCAAAAGTTCGCCCAGACAATCGTAATGATTACCCACAACGAAGAAATTGCGCAGATGGCAGACCGCATTATCCGTATCGAAGACGGTCGGATCGTCTCCCAGAACTAACGGGAGGTGGCTACGATGAATGTCAAAAACAGAAAATGTATTCGAAAGCTCAGCTTAAAATCCCTTTATGCGAACCGCCGCCGCAATCTGATCGCCATTTTTGCCATTGCGCTGACAACGATGCTATTTACGTCCATGTTCACCATTGTCTTGTCGTTGAACGCCAGTTATGAAACCTACCAGTTTCGGCAGGTAGGTGGCTATGCACACGGTACCTTTAAAGATGTTTCCCCCGAGCATGCGGAACGTATCGCTGCCCACCCAAAGGTGAAGGCTGCGGGGGCACGGAAGGTGATCGGCATCACTGTGGATGGTGTCTTTTCCAAAACGCCTGCAGAGATCAGCTACATGGATGCCAACTGCACCAAATGGAGCTATGCCACCCCTACTACCGGGCGGATGCCCGAAAGCGGCAAAGAAGTAGCCATGGATACGGCAGCGTTGCAGCTGCTTGGCGTAACGCCGGAGCTGGGCGCCGAGGTCACGGTTTCCTATTCCATCACGGACAAGGATCAAACCGCCTTTACTGTAACAGATACCTTTACGCTGGTGGGCTATTGGGACTATGATGAACTAATGCCTGTTCATTACATCAACATCAGCCGTGATTACGCAGATGACATCGAAGCGCAGGCAGTGAAAACAGGGTTACAGCCTTTCCGCACCGATTTGAATGTCATGCTGGCCTCCAGCACAAATATTCAAGGGCAGATGGAGCAGGTGGATACCGATCTTGGCTACACATGGGACAGCTATACCGATCCCAACAGCGTCCGGATCGGCGTCAACTGGGGATATACCTCATCCCAGCTGGAGTCACAGCTCGATCCAGAGCTGATGATCGCCATAGCAGCTTTTTTGCTGCTGGTGATTTTCACGGGGTATCTTATCATCTATAACATTTTTCAGATCTCTGTTGCAGGGGATATCCGGTTTTACGGACTTCTGAAAACCATTGGCACAACGCCCCGGCAGCTCAAACGTATCATTCGCCAGCAGGCACTTCTACTTTGTCTGATCGGCATTCCGGCAGGACTGTTGCTGGGCTACGGCATCGGCGCTGTTCTGGTACCTGTTGTCTTGCGCTCCACCCAGTTGGATGCAGGCATCACCACCATCAGCACTTCGTCTGTGATCTTCCTTGGTTCCATGCTGTTTGCCCTGTTGACGGTGCTTTTGTCCTGTTCCAAGCCCGGAAAAATGGCAGCCAGGGTCTCTCCGGTAGAGGCTACCAAATATACGGATGCAATGCAGACTAAGAAAAAACAGCGCAGCACCCGGGGAGCCAAGCTCCATCAGATGGCCTTTGCCAATCTGGGACGAAACAAGAAAAAGACGGTGCTGGTGGTGGTGTCTCTGGCACTGTCGGTGACACTGTTCAATGCGCTGTGTGCCTTTGTGGGAGGCTTCAGCATGGAGAAGTATGTATCCTCCATGACCTGCGCCGATTTTATCGTCAGCACGCCCGACTATTTCCGTTACAACCCGGCAGATGAATTCATCACGCCAGAACAAATCGAAGAGATCGCAGCAAACACAAAGGCCAATCTTTCCGGCACGGGATATGCTGTGCGAAAACCCGCATACCTGTGGATGACGGAGGATGCTCTGCGGCAGGACTATGCAAGGTACGAAAGTGCTGAGCAGTTGGACAGCCATATGAGCCGTCTGGAGCACCGGGGCAATATGGTGATGGGAGATACCAGAATCGAGGCTCTGGATAACAGTCTGTTTGACAAGCTGCAAGTGCTCGACGGAGATATTTCTCCTATGCTGGAGCCAAACAATAACGCTATTGCCATTGCGGTTTCTTTGGATGATTACGGCAATCTGCTCAATCCTGAATACTACCCCAAGGTGGGGGACACGATTACCGCTACCTATGCGGATGATGTGAAATATATCGACAGCCGCACCGGGGAACTCCGCACCGAAGATACACCGGAGGAGTACTTTCAGGCAAAATTGTATGGAGCCAGAGATGTAGAGTACACGGTCTGCGCCTTGGTAGAACTTCCGAATTCCATGAGTTATCGTTATGGTGGTATTGGATATGACGCAGTTTTGTCTGTGGACACCGCACAGAGGGACAGCGGTGGTGCAGCCATTCCGATGCTCTACCTGTTCGACACAGCGGACGAAGTTGACGAGGCCGAAGCAGAGCAATATCTATCGAAGCTCACTGCCGGTGAGTTTTCGCCCTTGATGTATGAAAGCAAAGCCACGGCTCGCTCTGAATTTGCTCAGTTCCGGCAGATGTTCCTTCTGATAGGTGGTATCCTCTGTGCTATCATTGGGCTGGTGGGACTCTTAAATTTCTTCAACGCCATGATGACCGGTATTCTTTCCCGCCGCCGTGAATTTGCTGTGCTTCAGGCTGTAGGAATGACGAACCGGCAGCTCAAAACCATGCTGATCTACGAGGGGTTGTTTTACGCAATGTCTTCTGTAGCGGCGGCCTTTATTTTGTCGCTGGCGGTGGGACCTCTTGCGGGAAAAATGCTGGGCAGTATGTTCTGGTTCTTTGAGTATCGATTCACCATTCTGCCTGTCCTGCTGACAATTCCGGTATTTCTTCTGCTGGGGTGGCTGATTCCTTGCATGATGTATGACAACGCAGCGAAATGCAGTGTTGTAGAGCAATTAAGGGATGCTCAATAACTGTTAAGCAAAAAACGGCCCTCTGCCAATGAAAAGGCAGAGGGCTGAAAATCTACGGGTTTATATTCCGTCACAGTTCTTAAATAGGTTTCGGGGTTTCGTTCAAAACAAGACAACCGTCTCGTGTATTGCACTCCCGCAATCCTGGTATCTTATAAAAACTTCCACGCTTCCACATCAAAAACGCCTCTCGGTGTAATTCGGATCTGCGGAATAACCGGCAAAGCCATAAAGGACAGCGTAATAAACGGATCATGACCGTCTTTCACACCCATTTCATGAGCTTTATGGATCATTCGCCCAAGAGTCTCATTGTCTTTCTCAAAACCATTATCACTCATCAGTCCCATTACAGGAAGGGCAAGAGTGTCAAATACTTTATGATTCTCTACGATCGTATAGCCTCCCTGAGTACGCATCAGTTCCCGCACAGCAAGCTCCATGTCCTCATCATTATCTCCGATCACAATAATATTGTGGGAATCATGGGATACACTGGACGCAATTGCTCCACCACGGATACCAAAACCTCCGATCACGCCACAGCCGATTTTACCCGTCATCTTATGACGTTCTACAACTGCAATCTTCTGATAATCGTCATCGGACTGGAATTTGCAGGGACCATCCCCTGCTTTCAGAGTTCCCTTTCTGGTAGTAATCTGTCCTTCTTCTGCCAGAATCACCGGAAAGATTCCATCTGCAGACTCCAGCTGAAATGCCTCTCTGGAAAATTCAGCCACATGCACTGTATTTTTCAATTCAGGGGCACACGGCTTTATAACAATCTTTGCATTTTTATCTACCAATTGCCCTTTAAAGTACACATCTTCTATGGTCACACTGACAAGATCCGAAAGAACCAAAAGATCTGCCTGTCTGCCGGGTGCCACTGCCCCCTTGTCTTTCAGTCCATAACAATTAGCTGCATTGATGGTTGCCATCTTAATAGCGGACACCGGATTCATGCCAAGGCGGATAGCTTTTCGCACGTTATGGTCAATATGCCCTTCCCGCTGGATATCCTCAATATGCTTGTCATCTGTGCAGAAGCAGAATCCGTCACCATTCATGTGTCTCTGTACCAGACCGCCCACAAGTGCCTCAAGATTTCGGGCAGCGCTGCCTTCCCTTACAAGAATGGTAAGACCGTTCCGCCGTTCTCGCATGGCATAATCAAAGAAGCTGCACTCATGGTCTGTAGCAATCCCTGCCATAGCATATGCCTGAAGATCTCCCTCTTCCAGAAACGGAGCGTGGCCATCACGGATTCTGCCCTCAAACAGTTCTAGCTTGTCATGCATGCTTTTCTCGCCCTGTACCACAGAAATGCTGTCCATTACTTCTCCAAGTCCAAGAATCCGGCTGTTATGAAGGTAAGGAACCATATCTTCAGCAGTAAGAGTGCATCCATTATCATCAATGGCAGTAGCAGGAACACAGGATGGCATCATCACATATACATTTGCTTTCACATCTTCGGTTTGATCCAGAATATAATCAATTCCTGCCAAACCGGACACATTGGCTGATTCATGGGGATCCACGATAAAAGTAGTGGTTCCGTGCCTGGAGGCAGCTGTTACCAGTTCAGCCGGTGTAACCAGTGTAGATTCCAGATGAAGATGGCTGTCAATAAATCCCGGACATACATATCTGCCGGCCAGATCACGTTCTTCTTTCCCATGGAAGCTTCCAATTCCTGCTATAATCCCATCCTGTATGGCAATGTCTCCGCGGATGATCTCTTCCGTAAAAACATTCACAATCCTCGCATCCTTCAATACCAGGTCTGCCTTTTCCAAACCTCTTGCAATTCTGGAATACTGCTGATATTTTTCCAAATTCATATATATCCTCCTTTCATTTATCAAATAATATTTATTGTACGAAAAAATATTTTGATTATTATTTATGATAGTAACACTTGTACAGTGAAATTTCAATGTAAATTTCAAAACATCCAGAAAAGACAAAAAAACACCAGAGATGATTTTTACTTTTAAATCACCTCCGGTGTTTCCATCAATTCTGCAGCATTGTTTTCATTTCCGACAGGATAGCCTTATCTCCATAATTTTCCCGGAATTTCACTTGCCATAATTATTTATCGTCTCCTGTAAGACGCAGAATATCCCGGATCTCATCCACATTCATATCGAGAATAACCGCCAGCTCATCAATGGTAAAACGGTTCTCCCCGTCATCGTCCGTCAGATCCTTCACTGCCGATTCCAGTTTCTCCACCTTCGTTACCAGACAATCATCCTGGAATTTCTGCTGTGTCTGCTCCTCAATGGCAGCGATGATTCCCTTGCGAAGCTGAAGACGTAGCCAAGCATCATCTTTACGTTCTGTCTCCGGGTCGGAAAGAGCCGTAAGCAGCACCACATTCGCCTCCTGAATCAGATCTGCAAGTTGAATCTCTGTACAGTTCATATCAGCGGCCATATTTGCCGCTACCGGCAGATAAATGCTGGTAAGAGCTGCCTCTGCAATGGCATCCCCATCTGCCAGATTCTCAAACAATGTGTGAAGCATCTCCGGACTCACTTCCTTACCGTTGCTTACCTCTGCCAGGTAATCCTTCAGATATGCTTCTTCCTCTGAAGTAAGCGGGGTGCTGGTTCCTTTTGACTCCGGCTCCGTCTCGCCCACTTCCTCTGTCTCCACCGGGGCAGTGTCTCCCTCTATCATAATTCCCTGCAGTTTCAGATACTGCAGTACCTTTAACATCTGACTGGTCTCGAGATCAGTACCTGCAAAATGCTCCCGGATCTGCTCATGTGTCAGCATATTCCTATTCTGCTTTCCAAGCTCACAAATCTCTCTTAATTTCTCCTGAAACTGAACAACGTCCATATTATTCCTCCATGCTTCTTCGTTGTGTAAACTATAACAAATCCGTCCTGTAAAATCAAGGCATTACTGTTCACTCCGTTCACAGTAACGCGCTTCGCGATGCACAGAAAGACGAACCTTCTTGTGACAAGCACAAGAAGTAGCGTTTGCTGCGCAAACTTAACTCTCGGGTTTTCTGTGAACTTTGTTCACAAAAAACACCTCACGGAACGTTACCAGTGAACAGCAACAAACAAATTAAAAAAATGACCCAGATCTAATTTTCATCTCGAAAATCCGATCCAGATCATTCCTCATTTCCTGCGGATGACAGGACTTGAACCTGCACGTCGTAAACACCAGAACCTAAATCTGGCGCGTCTGCCAATTCCGCCACATCCGCATATATATTATTTAAAAAACCGGAATGCCCTAATCATAAGGCTTCCGGTTCTCATTCGCAAGTGAAGCATCGGGGATTCGAACCCCGGACAACTTGATTAAAAGTCAAGTGCTCTACCAACTGAGCTAATGCTCCATATAGGACTGGGCTAGCTGGATTCGAACCAGCGAATGCAGCAGTCAAAGTGCTGTGCCTTACCGCTTGGCGATAGCCCAAAGGCAAAGGGTGGATACAGGGATTCGAACCCTGGGCCTCCAGAGCCACAATCTGGCGCGCTAACCAACTGCGCTATACCCACCACAGCGTGTCAGAAGGGATTCGAACCCCCGACCCACGGCTTAGAAGGCCGTTGCTCTATCCAGCTGAGCTACTGACACATATCTCTCTTCATCAGAGAAGCGGGTGATGGGAATCGAACCCACGTATCTAGCTTGGAAGGCTAGTGTTCTACCATTGAACTACACCCGCATTTACGCTGAAACGGTAATGTTGTTACAGCAGTCGGGGTGACAAGATTCGAACTTGCGGCCTCCTGGTCCCAAACCAGGCGCTCTAGCCAAACTGAGCCACACCCCGATGTCTTACAACATCATTTCTATGAAGTTGTCGTTCCTTGTGCTCTCAAGAATTTCTTTTCTCTCGCTCAAGGCAAGAGTTATTATATTATATGGTCTCCCATTTGTCAACACCTTTTTTATAAATTTTTATATTTTTTTCGAAAAAAGATGTAATTCCCGAAAACCCGCTAAAAATGCGGGTTTTCAGGCCCTCCACCACCTGCATTTTTCTCTTTTTCGACTATTTTCAAAAAAATATTTCAAAAAACATTTCATTTCCACAGTCAAACATACAAGTATTTTCAGTTACAAATACCGAATTTCAATTTCCGGCTCTTCCCCTTTATACAGCTCCATCACCGCATAACTTGGTCTGCGGCCTTCCTGTCTCGGAAAAGAAAGGCTTCCCGGATTGATCACCAGTACACCATTTTTCTTCTCCACCACTGGCTTATGGGTATGTCCAAAGCAAACAATCTCACAGCCTCTGGCTGCCGCCTCTTCCGAAACCCCATAAAGATCCATGGACACACCATAATTGTGCCCATGAGTCACCATGATCTTATGTCCTTCCAGCAAAATCTCATCCTCTCTTGGAAGATCACTGAAAAAATCATTATTTCCTGCCACAATGGTACAGGGACATTCTGCCAGCGCTTCAATAAAAAATTCCCTGCCCTCCACGTCGCCGCAATGGATCAGATAGTCAAAGGGCTGCTCCAAAGCTACTGCCATCTCCAGTGACTCATCTCTCCCATGAGTATCACTGACAACCAGCACCTTCATCGTAATTCTTCCTTTATTGCCTGCAAAGCTTTTCCTCTGTGGCTGATTTTATTTTTTTCTTCCATAGACAGCTCTGCAGATGTACAGCCATATTCCGGCAGGAAAAAGATAGGATCATACCCAAATCCATTGGCACCCTTTTCCTCATATCCAATACGGCCTTCCATGGTTCCACGCACAGTTTCCACTCTTCCGTCTGGAAAGGCAGCTGCAATAGCGCAGACAAAACGGGCTGTACGCTGCTCATCCGGCACGCCATCCAGTCTCTGGATCAAATTTGCATTCTTAATATGATAGTCTGTATTCTCGCCCATATAACGAGCAGAATAAACTCCCGGCTCTTTATTCAGATAATCAATCTCAAGCCCCGAGTCATCTGCAAGTACAATTTCGCCATCACTGGTAAGCTTGCTGATGGCAGTCGCCTTGATCACTGCGTTTTCCTCAAAGGTTTTGCCATCTTCCACAATATCAGCCTGAATCCCGGCTTCTTTCATAGATACCACTTCTGCATCCAGATCTGCCAGGATTTTACGGATTTCTTTCATTTTATCTGCATTTCCTGTTGCAAAAATTATCTTCTTCATTTATCAGTGCCCTCTTTCTTTTCCTGTGCCGCACGTCTTGGAGGCTTTGGTCCCAGGAACTGGTAAAAATATGTTTTCAGCATTCCGTTATAGATTTTACGGTTCTTATCCGCCTTGCGTCCAATGTCATTCTCAGCTTTGTCATAAGAAGTGATCAGGTACATAGACCACTTATCCAGGCCGCGGTAGCTCTCACCGATCTCGCGGTAAAGCTGCGGCAAAGCTGCTTTTTCTTCCAGACGCTCACCATAAGGTGGATTCGTAATAATAAATCCGTAAGGCTTCGGGTGATGAAGCTCCTTCACAGGACGCTGCTGAAAATGGATCAGGCTTTCTACCCCTGCCATTTTTGCATTTGCCCTGGCTGCCTTCAGTGCCTCAGCATCTATGTCATAGCCCTGAATATCTGTCTCGATTTTCAGATTTACTCTGTCCTGAGCCTCTTCTACAGCCTCATACCAGCATCTTCTCGGCACAACCTGCTTCCAGTCCTCGGCAAGGAAAGAACGGTTCATACCCGGTGCAATATCTGCAGCCATCATAGCTGCCTCGATTGGAAAAGTACCGCTTCCACAAAAGGGATCCACAAGACTTCTGTCCTTTTTCCACGGAGTTAACATAATCAATGCGCTGGCAAGAGTCTCTGTAATAGGTGCCTTCACGGTCATCTGACGATACCCTCTCTTATGAAGAGAAACACCGGAAGTATCGATTCCAATAGTTGCCACATCCTTCATAAACGCCACACGGATAGGAAAACTTGCCCCATCCTCCGGGAACCAGGACACGTTATATACGCCCTTCAGACGCTCTACAATGGCTTTTTTCATAATAGACTGGATATCAGACGGGCTGAACAGCTTACTCTTCACTGAATTGGCTTTCGCAATCCAGAATTTGCCATCTGCAGGAATGTAACGTTCCCATGGCAAAGCTTTCGTTGCCTCGAAAAGCTCATCAAATGTCTCGGCTTTCACTTCCGCAACCTTCAGTAGAATACGCTCTGTGGTACGCAGAAAAACATTGGCATCTGCAATTCCCTGGGCATCTGCCAGAAAAGTAACCTTACCATCCTCCACCTTGCTGATCTCGTAGCCCAGATCCAGTATTTCTCTTTTCAAAACCGCTTCCAGACCAAAATGGCAGGGAGCGATCAGTTCAAATCTTTCTGTACTCATTCACCGTTTTTCCCTTCTTAAAGCACTATGCTTTTTACAATATTTCCTTCAAAATCCATGATGGAAAAAACACCGTTCTCAAGCACCGCATAGGTAGGCGGATTTCCTTCTTTCGGAATGGATACGGAACCCGGATTCAAAAGAATGTATCCCTCCATCTGCTCTGCTTTCAGCACATGGGTATGACCATGGATCAGAATATCTCCCTCGCATAAAGGCGGAAGGTTATTCTGATTATAAACATGTCCATGCGTCGCATAAAGTGTCTTGCCGTCAATTGACAGAATACAGTAATCTGCCATCACCGGAAACTCCAGAACCATCTGATCCACTTCTGCCTCACAGTTACCGCGCACAGCATAAATTTTGTCTTTCATGGCATTCAGCATGGGAATTACCTGCTTAGGTGCATATTCTTTTGGCAGATCATTTCTTGGTCCGTGATAAAGCAGATCGCCCAGCAGAACCAGGCGCTCTGCCCCTTCTTTCTCAAAAGCATCCAGCATTTTCCTGCAATAGTAAGCAGAACCATGGATGTCAGAAGCAAACATATATTTCATAAACTTGGTTTCTCCTCTGTTTTTAGTGTTCGAATTGTCTCTCTCCTTTTCGGTTTACATAACCTCATGAAAAGGACATTTTTCTTCTTTACATTATCATGCCTTGATGGAAATTACAAGATAGTACTCTTTTGAATTTTTTCTCATATATCGCATATCAGATTTCTCCCTCTGTACTCCTTCATTCCCCCGATCACCGTTTTTGTCTTATATCCATTTCGCGCCAGAATCCTGGCCGCCTGAAGACTTGCCCCGCCCCGGTCGCAATACAGCACCAGTATTTTCCCTTTTGGAAAATCATATGTCTGCATTTCTTCAAATTCCTCATATGGCACATTTACCGCTCCCTTTATATGTCCGGTATGGTACTCTTTCGGATTTCTTAAATCTATAAGAAAGGAATCTTTCCGTCCAACATAATAATCCAGCATTTTTCCGGAAATCGGCTCTACAGGAAACATGGAAAATCCCCTTTTTTATCAGTATATCCGCAAATACAAAAAAGGTGCCAAAATGCACCTTTTTTAAGTATTGCTTTTCGCAACCTCCGCAGGGGACTTACTTGATTCGGTTAAATATGAAACAAGATCAGAAATCCGTTGTACATCTGCGGACTATTTCGCATGGAACACACACATTCTTTTCAATTTGTATTTCTCTCTCAAGAAGGTCTATCATCCGTTCCACTGTCTTTTTGCACATTACCCCCAGCTTACTGTCCACCGATGTAAGCTCAGGATCACTGCTGATTGCAAGAATTGAGTTATTATATCCGACGACCGCCAGTTCCTCAGGAATCGCCAGTCCCTTAATCTTTGCATACTTTACTGCTCCGATTGCAATTCCATCCTCCGTTGCAAGGACGCTGTCGAAATCGAGGGTCCGGTTGTATTCAAGCAGCATATCCCGCGTATATTCAATGTCATTTTTGGTCTTGAATTTCAGATTTCCACGAATGGGATATCCGGCGTCCTGCAATGCAGCTTCGTATCCCGCCATTTTCTGTCTGGCACTGTAGGATTCTGAATCATACATAAAAAGAATTTTCTCTTTTCCTCTTCGGATAAAAGCTTTTGTCACTTCATAAGTAGCCTGAAAATCATCTGCATAGGTGCAATAAATATTATCGCCTGAAACCTTTGCGTTAATCATAAATACCGAAACCTGTTCCGCTGCCTCCCGAATATAATCTGTGTCAGATTCATCTTTACCATTTCCTGCATATGTAGAACCAACCAGTATCAACGTGTCTATTTTCTTAGACAAAAGGAGTCTGACATAATCCACCTTTTCTTCCTGTTTAAATCCGCTGCAGCCAAGAATACAGTCATATCCATGAGCATGAAGATTTCGCTCCAGATAAGATACTGCTTTTGCCATATAGATATCGTCAATATTTGGACAGATGATTCCTACTGTTTTCATCGACCCAAGACCAAGGCCTCTGGCAAACGCATTCGGCGTGTATTCATTTTCTTTCATAACCGCAAGAACCTTTTCTTTTGTCTTCGGGCTGACTTTCGGACTGTTATTGACCACTCTGGATACTGTTGCGATGGAAACATTTGCCAGCTTTGCAATATCATATATATTCACTATCGTTCTCCTGTTCGTTCTGGTAATAATAGAAAATAAGCTTTCTGATATCAATCATTTTACAGGTCAAACCCAAAATAGTCTACTGCATTATTGTATGAAATTCCACACACGATTTCCTTTAAAGTCTTATAATCAGCCGGATATTCTCCATTTTCCACCCATCCGCCAATAAGCTCGCAAAGAATTCTGCGGAAATACTCATGTCTGGTATAGGACAAAAAGCTTCTTGAATCAGTAAGCATGCCAACAAAGTTTGCAAGCAGTCCCAGATTTGCAAGTGATGTCATCTGTGCGATCATACCGGTTTTGTGATCGTTGAACCACCATGCACTTCCCTGCTGAATTTTACCTGCTGCCTCTGTTCCCTGGAAGCAGCCAAGGATTGTTCCGATTGCTTCATTGTCATTGGGATTCAGGGAGTACAGGATTGTCTTTGGAAGTTCATTTGATGCGATCAGGGAGTTCAGGAAATCTGCTGTCTGTGCACTTGGAGCATAGTTATTGATACAGTCATATCCGGTATCCGGTCCGAGCTGCTCATACATAAATGCATTGTTGTCTCTCTTGCATCCATAATGAATCTGCATCACCCAGTTCTTTTTATGATATTCTTTTCCAACAAACTGCATAAAAGCTGTCTTGAAGATCATTTCTTCTTCTCTTGAGATGCTTTCGCCATTCAGTCTCTTTTTTAATATCTCATCTACTTTTTCTTCTGCTGCAGGCGCATACATAACATATTCCAATGCATGGTCAGATACGCTGCATCCCATCTGTGCAAAGAATTCCATTCTCTTAAGAAGGGCTTCTTTCAGATCTGCGAATTCTGCAATTTTAACTCCACTTACTTCAGAAAGCTTTTTCATGTATTCCGGATATTCCGGTTTTTCCAGATTCATTGCCTTGTCCGGACGCCATGCAGGAAGCACTTTTACCTCAAAGCTGTCATCCTCTGCAAGAACTTTATGCCATTTCAGATCATCTACCGGATCATCTGTTGTGCAGATTAATTTTACATTGGACTTGCGGATAATGTTTCTTACAGACATATCATCTTCCTGAAGCTTTTTGTTGCACAGGTTCCACACTTCTTCGGCTGTATCTCCGTTCAGATATCCTGTATATCCGAAATATCTCTGCAATTCCAGATGGCTCCAGTGATAGAGCGGATTTCCGATTGCTTTCCCAAGAGTTTCTGCCCATTTCTGGAATTTTTCACGGTCACTGGCACCACCAGTAATGTAGTACTCATCTACTCCATTTGATCTCATCTGACGCCATTTATAATGATCGCCACCAAGCCACACCTGGGTAATATTCTCAAACTTACGGTCCTCTGCAATTTCCTGAGGATTGATATGGCAATGGTAATCTACAATTGGCATTGTCTCTGCATACTCATGATATAATTTTTTTGAAGTTTCTGTTGAAAGTAAAAAATCTTTGTCCATAAATGCTTTCATAAAGTAATTCTCCTCTTCTTTCTATCCATTCCTGGGAAATGTAAGAACTTACATTTTATTTACAGTATACGACAAATAAATGTCATTTTCAATTCATGAAGTATTTGCAGAACAGACAAATTTTTGCACTATACATTGTGTATTTTTACCATTTTCAGCTTTTTTTCCATTTCCTATTGACGTTCCCGTTTTGTTGATGTAATTTGAATGTAAGCTCTTACATATATTATTTTCACATAAAGGAGGTTGTTGATTTCTTGAAATCTTTTATTAAAATTAATCCTTCAGATAATGTAGCCGTTGCGCTTCAGCCTCTGGCGAAAGGCACTGTGATCGAACTTGATAATTCCACATTCACTCTTACAGAAGACATCATGCAGGGACACAAGTTTGCATTAAAAAGTCTCAAGCCTGGTGATTCCATTATTAAATATGGTAATCCCGTTGGACATGCAACCGCAGAAATTTCTGCAGGTTCCTGGATTCATACTCACAATTTAAAAACAGGGCTGGGAGATTTTCTTACTTATACATATAACAAAACTATCACAGAGCTTCCACACCGGGAGCCAAAGTTCTTCCAGGGCTATCGCAGAAAAAGCGGTGGGGTTGGTGTACGCAATGAAATCTGGATCATTCCTACAGTAGGCTGCGTTAACAATGTCGCATCTGCTATTGAGAGAGCCACGCAGAAGTACATGACAGACCAGATTGATGGTGTCTGTGCTTTTCCACATCCTTACGGATGTTCCCAGATGGGTGATGATCAGAATAACACACGTCAGATTCTTGCTGATTTAGTGAACCATCCCAATGCAGGCGGTGTTCTGGTTCTTGGACTTGGCTGCGAAAACAGCAACATCGATGAATTAAAGAAATTTATCGGGGACTATGATCCTGAGCGTGTACGTTTTCTCGTTGCCCAGGAATGTGAAAATGAGATCAGCGATGGTATTGAAACTGTCAAAGAACTGATTTCCTATGCATCCTCATTTAAACGTGAACCAATCAGTGCATCTGAACTGGTGATCGGTATGAAATGCGGCGGCTCTGATGGTTTGTCCGGAATCACGGCAAACCCTACTGTTGGTGCATTTTCTGACAAACTGATTTCTATGGGCGGATCTACAATTCTTACAGAAGTTCCTGAAATGTTCGGCGCTGAGGAATTACTTATGAACCGCTGCGAGACAGAGGATCTGTTCAACCAGACAGTTGCCCTTGTCAACGATTTCAAAAACTATTTTAAAAGTCACAACCAGACCATTTATGAAAATCCTTCTCCCGGAAACAAAAAAGGCGGTATTTCCAGTCTGGAAGATAAATCTCTCGGATGTACGCAAAAATCCGGAAGTGCACCTGTTATGGGAGTTCTTTCTTATGGAGAACCTGTAAAGGAAAAGGGATTAAACCTGCTGAGCGCACCTGGCAATGATCTTGTCGCCTCTACTGCCCTTGCTGCCTCCGGCGCACACATTGTACTTTTTACAACCGGACGCGGAACACCTTTTGCAAGTCCTGTACCTACAGTTAAAATCTCCACAAACAACCAGCTTGCAAAAAAAAAGCAGAACTGGATTGATTTCAACTGTGGAGTTATGGTAAATGATACTCCTCTTGATGAGCTTTCAGAAAATCTTCTGGACTTTGTCCTTGAGATTGCATCCGGAAAGAAATCAAAATCCGAAGAAGCAGGTTTCCATGATATGGCAATCTTCAAACAGGGCGTTACTTTATAAAACATAAATCGAATTGCGGAAGCAGCATAGCTGCGTAGCAATCCGGGTATCAAATGAGTGTCAAAAGACCTTTTAACACTCATATCATTATATATGAGGAAAACCTAAAATGAAAAAATTATCTTATGCTGTTTTAAAAGAACAGGGCTATGATGGATACCTTCTTGAATCAGCGCCGGAACGTGTACTTCAGTTTGGTGAAGGAAACTTCCTCCGTGCATTTGTAGATTATTTTATAGATGAGTTAAACGAAAAAGCCGGATTCAACTCCAAAGTTGTTCTGTGCCAGCCAATCGCTCCAGATCTTGATGACAGGTTCAACGAACAGGAGGGTCTTTATACCTTATTTCTCCGTGGATTCCAGGATGGCAAAAAAATAAATAAAAAACGTGTTATCTCCTGTGTAAGCCGCTGTCTCAATCCATATAAGGATTTTGAAGCAGTTCTCGCATGTGCAGATAACCCGGACCTCCGTTTTATCGCATGTAATACAACAGAAGCCGGAATTACTTATGATTCTTCCTGTCAGTTTAATGATGTTCCGGCTGGTAGCTATCCTGGAAAACTTACTCAGTTTATGTACCGTCGTTTCCAGAAATTCGGTCAGGAAGCCGGCAAAGGATTTATCATTCTTTCCTGTGAGCTGATCGAGGATAATGGAAAAGAGCTTGAAAAATGTGTATTAAAATATGCAACGCAGTGGAATCTCGGCGAAGACTTTATCAACTGGATCAAAACTGAAAACATCTTCTGCTCTACACTTGTAGACCGTATTGTAACAGGTTATCCAAGAACTGAAGCTGCTGCAATCTGTGAAGAACTTGGCTATGAAGATAACTTGATCGACACAGGTGAAATCTTTGGCTTCTGGGTAATCGAAGGTCCTCAGTCAATCAAAGACGAATTCCCGGTTGACAAAGCGAACCTTCCAATCCTGATCACAGACAATCACAAACCATATAAGCAGAGAAAAGTACGTATCTTAAATGGTGCACATACCTCCTTTGTGCTGGGTGCCTACCTTGCAGGACAGGATATTGTAAGAGACTGCATGAACGACGATGTAATCTGTGGATTTATGAACAAAACTATTTATGACGAGATTATTCCTACTCTGGACCTTCCAAAAACAGAACTCGAAAATTTTGCTGCAGCTGTTACAGAACGTTTCAAAAACCCATTTATCGACCATGCTCTTCTTTCCATTTCTCTGAATTCTACATCAAAATGGAAAGCACGTGTTATGCCGTCACTCAAAAAATATGTAGAACGCAAAGGTACACTTCCTGCATGCATCACAGCTTCTTTCGCCTTCTACATTGCATTCTATAACGGATATGCTATGAGCGAAGACGTACTTACAGCAAAAAGAGCAGCTAATGAATACACTGTAAAAGATGACAAGGCAGTTCTCGAATTCTACCTTGCACATAAAGATGATTCCGCAGCGGATCTTGTTCATGCAGTCTGCACCAATACTTCCTTCTGGGGCGAAGATCTGACACAGATTTCCGGATTTGAAGCAGTTGTATGCAATTACTTAACTCAGATCCGTGAAAATGGTGCGTATGAAGTAATGAAAGCACTGGCTTAAATTATATTACAGAATCATAAGTTCTTTCCATGATTGAAAGCGACGGTGCAGGACGCGTGCAGCGTTAGAGCGTGTCTGAAAAATCATTCCTGATTACTCATCAAAAACGTCTGGCATACATTAAACCTCCCAACATGGGCGCAGAGTCAACAGACCCTGCGCCCTTTCTTAAAATATTTTAATATCTGGAAGTAGTATCTTCCCCTGACTCGTAAGAATTGCGGCTCTTGTTTTTGCTGCTGTTTTTTGTGTAAGAGTTCTTGCAATCCTGAGAATTTATCTCACTTTCATAAGATCTGTTTGTTGCATTTTTGCTGTTCTTGTTTTCAGACTCATAATTTTTAGCCATTTGAGTATTCCTCCTGTTGAATGCCGCTGTCCACGTTCTGTTCCGCATCCAGCAGCTGTTTTCAGATTACTTTGTGTATTGTGACCAATTACAGAAAGAATATTCATCAAAATGATATTGCTTTTTTTTCCAATTTATATTATAATTGACTTTGTAAAAGAATTTACCCTTCAAAAATTTTTTTACATAACCCCTTATTTAATTATTTATACTCCCCTCGAAACACCCGGTAGCTCCCCTACCGGGTGTTTCTCTTTGGATTTATAAGGGTTTGCGGGATTTTGGGGTTCACCATTCTTGTAATATTTCTGTAATATTTAATAGATATGTCCAAAATATGTCCAAAATTCTATTTTCCGTCCAATCTTGGCTCTCCAAAATAACCCAAAATGAGGACAGTTTTATCACTGCCTCCTACAATGCTGTCCCTTTCTTTGGAACAAATAAATAACTCATATCCGCGTGTTCCAGTTCAAGCAGCGAAAGCTTTCTATCAATTCCTCCGGCATACCCTGTCAGACTTCCATTTGTGCCTATCACACGATGGCAGGGAATGATAATAGAAATTTCATTGTGTCCAACCGCACCTCCAACTGCCTGGGCAGACATGCGGGATACATTTTTCAGCTCTGCCATTTTGCGGGCAATTTCTCCGTATGTGATCGTCTGTCCATAGGGAATCTGCAATAAAATCTTCCACACTGCCTGTCTGAATGTTGAGCCGTCCGGATGGAGTGGCGGCGTAAATTTCGGTTCTTCACCGGAGAAATACACATCCAGCCATTTTTTTGCTTCCGTGAGAATCTCTGTTTCCTGTGGAATATGCTTGTCTGGAAGTGTATTCCCAAAATATTTCTGTCCTTCAAACCATAGACCAGTAATTCCCACTTCATCTGCCGCCAGTAAAATACGCCCTAACGGCGATTTATATTTGTATGTGTATATCATATTTATACCTCAAAAATGCATGAGGTAGTGTCAACTTCATACCTCCAAAATCGGCTCACCCCCAGTAAAATCAACGATTCTGGGCTATATAGCCTTTACCTCCCCTTTCTTTGGTTTAGGTGACCTTAATTTTACGTTGGAAAACCTGTCAAGGCCGGGCTGAAAGCCCGTAAAATTCAGCCTTGACGGGGTTTCCGTAAGTAAAATATACTTGGTCAGCACCAAGGAAAAAAGAGATAATTTTTTCTTAATTCGTTTTACACTACCGTCGTTCAAACAACATGATCCTTAAATGCTTTTCATTGTCAACACATCAATTCGTAAAATAAAGAAAATCCCCACATGGTCTCTCGTAATTATTAATCAGCTTATTCATGACCTGACCATTGTAATACAATGTGGCGGAGCCGCCGCCGTCCAGGTTGTAAGCGTACTGACAGCCATAGCTGTTGAAGATATTAACAAGATCCCAGTGGTTCAGGCCGGCGTAACTGCCAGTGTCGGTGACAAGAAGCACATAAATGCCAGGTTTCACCATTCCCACAGCAGTTCTCGGATAATATTTGGCTGTTTCTGACCAGGCCGGCTGGGCCTGGCCATCTTTGATCAGGATTGGGCCAAAATTATAGGTATCTTTTACCCCCTCTTCCAGAAGAGCTTCGCCTTTCAATCCCTGCTTTGGTGTATAAATAGTGCCATCATACCTTACAGCCATTACACTGTAACTGGTCTCATAATTTCCATAAATCACACCATTCTTGATGCACATTCCAAGAGGTGACGGCCGCCCTGTCTGGTAACTAAACGCACTTCCATTCACTCCGATAATACCCCCATTACCAGAAACTGCACCGGAGGTAGTCTGTCTGGCACCACCATAGCTTCCATAAGACAGAGCAGATTTCAGCTGTCTGGAATTTTTGATCTTTATCAGCGCTACCCAGTAAGGAACATTATGTGTGAATTTTCTGCGCAGATCAATATTAAGAGAGCTGCTTTTATATGTATAGCGGTTATCATTCACCTTCACATCCGGTCTGGTTTGTCCTGTTCTTCTCCCGCTATCATTTACATAATATTTCCCCACCCACACATTTGTATACAAAGCACCTGTTTTCTTATCAAAATAATAACGATATTCACCAATTTTCTGCCATCCTGTTGCCATTCTGGAATTAGGAAGGAAATAATATCGCTTTCCTCCGTAGCTTAGCCAGCGGTTGGCAATTGCAACACCTGACTTATTAAAATAATAAGAGTATTTTGTTCCAGTAGCCCAGCGGTTACGGAACATAATGCCATTCTTCCGGTTATAATAATACCGTTTTCCGCCTGATTTCAGCCAGCCTGTATAGCGTTTGCCATTCTTTGTGCTGTAATAACGCTGACCTTTGTAGGTAATTTTTCCCCAAAGCAGTTTTCCCTTGGAATTATAAAAATAATAGTCTTTCCCCCGCTTCACCCATCCATGCTTTTTCGAAGTGATACTCACAGTCGTATTGGAAGCCTTCACATAAGAAGCGGCCCACACCGAAGAGGAACACATGGTAAATATCAAAAACAAAAAACAGATAATCCCAAAGCTTCTTTTTTTCAATTCCTTCTCCCCCTCATTTCAATAAGAAAATCGTAACGGTTCAGTACCTTCACAGTTACACGCTCCGTAATGCACCGAACTCACTAAACCTTTACTTTCTGGTTATAAAAAATTACGGGGCAGACAAATTACTTCGTCTGCCCCGCTGTATTTGCCTTGCTGCAGGTAATTATTATGCGGTCGCCTGCTCGCATAAATTACTGATTAAGCTGCCGGTGTCTCACTGTCATCCAGTGTATCTCCAGCCATATCTGTCTGCTCTTCGGACTCAGCAACACCATCTGTCTCCGCACTCTCAATATCACTGTCGCCTGTAGCAGCGATCACATCGTCCAGCCATCCCTCAGGCATGCCTGCGTTGGTCAGATTCTCTGTGATTGCATCCATATTCATGGAAGCTGTATAAGCCTCAACTTCATCATCATTACTGAAATCATAAACATCTGTCAGAGAAGCAACATCAACTGCGGCAAGTGTCTCACCGCCATTGCCGCCGGTCAGAGAAACTGAACCAAGAGTCGCACCACCTGCTGCAATAGCAAGATTCCAGTCAATGCTGTCCTCATCTGCACCATCGGCTGTAAAGATCAGCTGCATTCCACCAAATGGATCATAGGAATTTCCATCTTCATCTTCCACAGGTGCTCCGGAAATTGTGTAAGTTCCCTTCCAGATTCCGTCCTGTACTGCCTTGGTATCATAGTCTGCAACATCAATAACAGCAGCATCCGCGTCACCGGAAGAAAGCGTGTAAGTTCCGCTTAACAGATCACCATTCAGCTCACCGCTTCCTTCAATGGCAACCTTGTCATCTCCGGAACCCAGCTGCATGGAAAATCCTCTCTTCTCTCCATCCGCTGTACACAGATATCCGAAAAGCTCTTCCTCCTGCTCATCATCATTCAGAAGGAACTGGCGTCCAACAACCTCTCCATCACCGTCAACCCATGCCCTTAAAATAAATCCGGACTCGTCGGTCTCATCAGCTTCTGTATCCAGATCTTTCTCCATATCCTCGATTGCTTCCAGGAAAGTCTCATAAGTATAATCCGGATCATTCATAGCTTCTGTCCAGGTCTCAATAAGCCCCTTCAGTTCTTCATCAGACTTAGCTGTATCCAGAATCTGCTGGAACATTGGAAGTGCCTCTGCCTGTGTAACATGTCCTTCCAGAACGCTAAGCTCCTGACTTACATCTCCTGCAACAGCTTCCTGTGCTCCAGGATTCTCAGCATCTGCAACATTATCAAAAATAATATCTGTGTATCTTGTAAGAATAGATGTCACTAAGTCTGCTTCCGGAAGGTTCTCCAGAGTGGAAAAATAACTGTTCATGCTATCTGCCAGATCAAGACTCGTGGTAAAGGAAGAATCCAGTTCCTGATCTGCCTCTTCCACAGCTTCCTGAGTCATCTGCTCCATGTTCATTTTAATATAGCCATCACTCAGCTCCGGAATTCTCATATAAATTTCAGAATTCTCTGTATCAAAATAATATTCTATTGTACAGATCTTGGTTCCATTTACATTCACATCCATAAACTCAGTCATGGACTTATCAGACATGCTTACATTTCCACTGATGGAAGCATCCGCCAGCCAGGAGATATCCACAGGAGAAAGCATTCCCAGAATTGCTTTTCCACCATCTTCCAGACTGACCTTTATTTCCGCATTTCCCTTAACTTCTTCTGTATCCATTTCAGAAAGGCTCTTTGCGTAATCTGCACCAAATTCCTCGATCATTTTGGCAAAGGCTACTTTCTCTGTTTCCTTGTAAGAATCTGCTGCCCATGTGGTAGCCGGTACTGCACTGATTCCCATAAGGGATGCTAACAAAATTGCGGTAATTTTCTTTCTCTTCATAAGATCCTCCTTTGGTATAAATCCTTACGGATTCTGCAATCTTTCCGTTGCTGTTCGCTGGCAACATTCCCAACTGCTCTCATTACCAGTAAAACAGCCGGTTTCTGTCAATGATCCGCTACAGACCATACAATGATCCATACTAGACATATCTGACAAAACAAGTTAATATCAGAATAGCATTTGCCGAACTTATTGTCAATAACCCATAAATATTCTGACGATTCCCGTGACAAAAAAGGTTACTGTTCCATCTGTGACCAATAAAACAAAAATTTTTCCCACAAACAAATCCTATAATTCCGGACAGGCTCTGATATGTTATATTGTACCATTTACTCTCCACTGTCCTGTATAATATAACTATCCAGTTTTTCCATATACCTCTGGTCACGCTCAACAGTAATCACAATCACGTCATCCGGTTCATATTTATCCAAAAGCTCCTGGTCAAAGTCATCAATTCTCACAAATATGGTTTTCTGATAGCGATAGGGCATGTATTTTTCAAGGCGGAGGCGAAAAGAATCCCCGATCACCATTAAAGTTTTCTCATTATCCGAATTGGATTTAAACACTTTCAGGATCTCCTCACCGCCTTCGCTCTCCTCTTTTTTCACCTTGTAACGGATACCATCGTGAAAATACTTCAACCCATATTCCCTGTCATCATCCAACTCTTTATATCGCCCGATCATCCTGGACAGATCCCCCCTGCAAGGCTTAGTCCCGATCATAACCTGAATGTCTTCGATTGGCAGACTTTCACCTGTCATATCCTGTACAATTTTCTCGTTGGTAATATATCCGCCTAAATTGTTCATGTGAGTATCATATTTTCGGAACAGCTGGTATTTTTCAGTAAACTCCCTCAGATAATCTGCCAGAAAATCAAATTCCACGTCGGAATTTTCTTTCATATATTTTGCAAAAGTCTCCATTCTGGAATCCCCGATTCCAATCACCTTTGGCTTCTCTGGCATATACTTCGAATAAAGTGTCTCTTTGTTGGGAGCCACGTAGTAATGGAATTGTTCCACACCCCTGTCCAGAAACCAGTCCCGCACTTTCGCAATTCCGGATGCAATTTCCGCACTTTGTTCCAGTGTATACACATTGGTTTTCTGGTAATCTGCCATGGCATTTTCTCCCTCCCTTTCCGGCAGGTAAAACAGCCAGTTATCTTCTCCGATCACCACATCCCCAATCTTTGTATTGCGGAAAAATTCCGTATCAATAAAATTGCAGAACTTCACCAGGTCATTTTTGAAGGGCACATGATCCTTATAATACGCCTCAAACTGCTCCGGAAAGTCTCCCAGAGATTCCAGATTCACCTCCGGAAATTCAGCCAGTTTTCTGTTTTCATTGTTTTCCGTATCAAATCTGCCGGAAAATCCAGTCCACACCACTCCTGGCAGAACCAGACTTCCTGCAAATAATACGATCAGAATTTTCTGTTTTCTCATATGCTTCCTGTTAAAATCTGAAATAAATAAACGGGTTATAGCTGTTATTTACAAGTGCCGCCACACTCAGCCAGAAAATCACCAGACAGGCGATCATTCTCGGAACTGTCACCATTCCATTGGCAGGGATTTTTCCAGCGGAATGTACCCGGACCTTCTCATATATCTTCTGCAAAACTCCTGCAAATAAAACACCCATAACGATCAGAAAGATCATTTTGCTGTCAAGATATGCAGAAAGAAGAATGGTTCCTCCATGTGCCACAAACATATTTCTCACATAAGTGAAAAACAGGGAAATATTTTCTGCCCGGAACAGAATCCATCCAAAAAACACCGCGATCACCGTGTAGCCCCAGCCCACAATTCCAGGCAGTTTTTCCAGTTTTTTTCCAAGCCACACACGTTCCAGTATAAGAAAAAGGCCATGATAAAGCCCCCAGAGGATAAACGCTATTCCAGCCCCATGCCACATTCCGGTAAGGAAAAATACGATAAGCAGGTTTCGATAGGTGCATGCCGCGCCTTTGCGATTTCCTCCCAGAGGAATATAGACATAATCGCGAAACCAGGAAGACAGGGAAATATGCCATCTGTGCCAGAATTCCTGCACAGAACCAGCTGTATAGGGATAATTGAAATTCTCCTGGAATTCAAATCCGAACATTTTTCCAAGACCAATGGCCATATCGGAATATCCGGAAAAATCGTAATAAATCTGCATCATGTAAAGAATTGCGCCCAGCCACAGAGCCTTCCTGGATACCGCATATGGACCATATTTAAAAATTTCATCCACCACACGGGCAAAGGAATTGGCAAGAAGAACCTTTTTCCCAAGTCCCCAGCAAAAACGCATTATCCCGGCTGCAAATTTTCGGATAGTCTCTTTTCTTCCTGTAATCTGAGCTGCAATGTCGCGATATTTTACAATAGGTCCTGCGATCAGCTGTGGAAAAAAGGAAATATACAAAAGCATATGCCAGAAATTGTGCTGTGCCGGCACCTCTCCCCTGTACACATCAATCACATAGGACAACGCCTGGAAAGTATAAAAAGAAATTCCGATTGGAAGCGCCACCTGAAAAAGAGTGGTTCCTGTTCCATCTGCTGAAAAAAGTCCGGTTATGGCTTCTGTCAGAGTGCCAAAATACTTAAAATATCCCAGCACCCCCAGATTAATAATCAGAGTTGCCACAAGAATCTTTTTTTTCCTGGTCTGATATTTTTCAATCAGAATTCCGCCGGTAAAATTCACCGACACGGAAAACAGCATAAGGAAAACATAAAGCGGCTCTCCCCATGCATAAAAAAGCAGACTGAAAAATACCAGGATTCCATTTCGGATTTTTCCGGGACTTATATAATATGCTGCCAGTACTAAGGGCAGAAAGATCCATAGAAAGAGCATCGAGCTGAAAACCATGTGTATCTCCTTTATTTTTCAAACAGGCTCCAGAGCATGTTTGTCTGTCAATGCTCAGTATTATAACATAAAAGACCCTCCCCATACCAGTATCCTGAAAAAATTCACATTCTGGTATGAGAAAGGTCTCCGTTTTTAACTGAGAGAAAAATCCATCCGTTCTCACTTATTTCGTTTTATAACTGCACAGAACTTTTTTCGCGTGCAGATTGCGGGAATGATCTGAGGCATCTCCGCCTCATTTCAAGCCACTTACCAGATTTTGGAGTCCACAGCTGCGCGCTCGATCGGCAGGCCTTTCATATATCTTTCCATGAACATATTAAAGCCTTCTACCCCCTCCGGATCCGGATTCAGGGTGCTTCCCTGATTTCCTGCAAATACCTTGGTATCCAGGAAGTCTTCCAGGGTCTCATTCTCCTCTTTGTTTACAAGATAGGAAGCGAGCACTGCAATTCCCCATGCACCGCCTTCACCGGCAGTCTCCATAACAGAAACCGGGGCATTTACAGCATCTGCAAGGATCTGCTGTCCAACACCTTTTGTCTTAAACAGTCCGCCATGACCAAGAAGACGGTCAACCTTTACTCCTTCTTTCTTAAACAGGATGTCAAGGCCAACTCTCATAGCGCCAAGGCAGGTATAAAGATTGGTTCTCATAAAGTTGGCAAGGTTGAATTTGCTCTCTGGAGAACGTACAAACAGCGGTCTTCCTTCTGTAAATCCAGTCATATGCTCACCGGAGAAATAGCAGTAGGATAAAAGTCCGCCGCAGTCCACATCCCCTTCCAGAGCCTTGTTGTATAAAGTTCCGAAAAGCTTGTTCATATCAGCTTCCATACCCATTGCCTCTGCAAACTCACGGAAAATATTTACCCATGCATTCAGATCAGAAGTACAGTTATTAGAGTGTGCCATTGCAACCGGATGTCCGGATGGAGTCGCAACCATATCAATTTCAGAATATGGTGCAGATAACTCCTTCTCCAGAACAATAGAGGCAAATACTGAAGTACCTGCAGAAACATTTCCGGTACGCTTTGCAACACTGTTTGTAGCTACCATTCCAGTGCCAGCATCACCTTCCGGCGGACACATAGGAATTCCGGCTCTCAGCCTGCCTGTTACATCAAGAAGCTTTGCTCCCTCTTCTGTCAGGCAGCCAGCATCCTGTCCCGCAACAAGACATTTCGGCAGAATGCCGCGAAGCTTCCATGGGAATCCATAAGAAGCAACCTGCTCATCAAACTGCTGAACCATTTTTTCATTGTAATCCCTGGTAGTGCTGTCCACTGGGAACATTCCCGCAACATCGCCAATTCCAAGAACTCTTTTTCCAGTCAGTTTCCAATGTACATATGCCTCCAGAGTGGCAATGTAATCAATATCTTTTACGTGAGGCTCGCCTTTTAAAATTGCCTGATACAGATGTGCGATACTCCATCTTTGAGGAATATTATACTGAAAAAGTTCGGACAGTTTTCTGCTTGCCTCTCCCGTAATATTATTTCTCCAGGTTCTGAACGGAACCAGAAGATTTCCTTCTTTGTCAAATGGCATATAGCCGTGCATCATGGCACTGATTCCAATAGCACCAACGCTTGTCAGCTCCACACCATATTTCTCCTCTACATCCTTTGCCATCTGCTGATAACAGTCCTGCAAACCGGACCAGATATCTTCCAGACTGTATGTCCATACCCCATTCTCATAGCGGTTCTCCCACTCGTGTCCGCCGGATGCGATTGGTGCATTATTTCCATCTACCAGAACTGCCTTGATTCTTGTGGAACCGAACTCGATTCCAAGTGCTGTCCTGTTGTCCAGGATTGCCTGCTTTGCTTCTGCTGCTCCCATGTGTAAAATCCTCCCGTTGTCTTTTTATAATGTGTAACATTCTTCACTGTTCAACCCAACGCCGTAAACAGGCTCCAGAGCGTGTTTGCCATTCTATGCGTTTTTACCTTCGAAACGCAATTTCATTCCAGCGAAGCTCATTCTTGAAGTTACGGATTGTAGTATCTTTGTCAATGTATACAGCTTCAATTCCCATTGCTGCAGCCCAGTCACCCATCTGCTCTGCTGTAAGATCATAAGTAAAGGCAGTATGATGTGCTCCACCTGCAAGGATCCATGCTTCTGCGCCGGTAGCCAGATCTGGCTGTGGTGTCCAGAATGCACTTCCTACAGGAAGCTTCGGCATAGGTTTCTCAACCTTCTTGCAATCTACATCATTGATGATCAGACGGAATCTGTCCCCCAGATCAACAAGGGATGTTGCGATTGCAGGGCCTGTCTTGGATGTAAATACAAGTCTCGCAGGATCCTCTCTCTCTCCCATACTAAGCGGGCAGACTTTGATAGCTGGCTTGCCATCCGCTACGGATGGGCAAACCTCTAGCATATGTGACTGCAGGATTCCCTCTTTTCCAGGAACAAGATTGTAGGTGTAATCTTCCATCATGGAGGTTCCCTTAGCGTCCTTCATGCCTGCTGTCATAATCTTCATCAGACGAACCATTGCAGCTGTTTTCCAGTCACCTTCTGCGCCAAATCCATAGCCCTTCTCCATAAGTCTCTGGATTGCCAGTCCCGGAAGCTGCTTCAGTGCTCCAAGATCACCGAAATGAGTTACGATTGCCTGATAGTTTTTCTCTTCCAGGAATTTCTCAAAGCCTATCTCAATTCCTGCCTGTACTGCTACATGACGTTTGAATTCTTCCGGGTCTCTTCCCTCAGAAAGAATGTCATATTTATTATAATATTCTTCCACAAGAGCGTCAATATCTCCCTTGGAAACAGCGTTCACATATTCTGCGATTTCATTTACCGGATAGGCATCAACTTCCCAGCCAAATTTAATCTGTGCTTCTACCTTATCCCCCTCTGTAACGGCAACATTTCGCATATTGTCAGCCACACGGCAAACACGGATGTGGCTGCTCTCCATAATACCAACAGCAGTTCTCATCCAGGAAGCCAGACGCTCCTGAACCTTTTTGTCAGCCCAGTATCCCACAATTACCTTTCGCTCAATTCCCATGCGGGTTACCATGTGACCATACTCGCGGCCACCGTGTGCGGACTGATTCTCGTTCATAAAGTCCATGTCAATGGTGTCGTAAGGGATTTCCTGGTTGAACTGTGTGTGAAGGTGGCAAAGAGGCTTTCTGTATTCTTTCAGACCAAGTATCCAGGATTTTGCCGGGGAAAAAGTGTGCATCCAGGTGATCACACCAGCACAGTCTTCATCAGCATTTGCCTCATTGAAAGTCTTACGGATAAGTTCATTGGTAATCAAGGTTGGTTTCCATATAATCTCGTATGGAAACATACCGGATTTGTTCAGCTCTTCCACAATAATGCGGGAATGCTCAGCTACTTTACGGAGACACTCATCTCCATAAAGATCCTGTGAACCTGTACAAAACCAAAATTTGTAATTTCTTCCTGTTTTCATTGTAAAAATCCTCCTGTTTATTATATTTTTGTAAATATTGTTATTGATTCAATTTTTCAAACGGTAGTTTGCAATGTATATTTCCAATTGAAAGGGAACAATTATCAGTGATTCTTTGCAGCAAATATCATTTAAGCCTTCTGCAGGAACCACGAACAATTAACTCCGGCTGAATCAGACGTTCTACTTTGCTGTCCTCTTCTGACACTCCATTGATTTTTTCTAATATCAATTCTGCTGCCATCTCTCCAAGCCGCTCCTGTGGATGGGCAATGGTTGTGATTCCGGTTCCGCGCTGGGCATAGAGGGAATTGTCATAGCCTGTAACGGAAATATCCTTTGGTACTTGAAGACCACAATCTTCAAGAGATTCAATCACCTGCACAGCAATCTGATCATTGTAGCAGACGATTCCATGAGGAAGCGATCCGGTTTTTACCATTTCTTTTACCATCATAGATGGTTTACTCCGCCGGTCTTCGGTGTGGAACCATACTACCAGATCTGGATCATAAGGAATACCAGCCTCCTGCAATGCCCTCACATACCCTTTATGTCTCTGGATACCCTGAATGTCATCTGCCTTGAAAAAACCGGTAATCCTGCGGTGTCCCTGCTCCAAAAGGTACTTTGTCACCAGATAGCCGCCCCTGGCATCATCCATAAGAATGTGGGGCTTGTCCTTCATTTCCGTGTAAATTCCCTGGATAAAAATGTATGGAATCTGATATTTCTCCAGATTTTCGTAAAGGCCAGGATGCCGACAGCTAAGCTGGCTTTTACTTGGCTCTATGATCAGACCATCAATATCTTTCTGAAAAAGCTCTTCTAGACATTTTGCCTCTTTCTGACGGCTGTTACCTGTATTTTTCAAAATGATGCTGTAGCCCTGCTCAGACAGTACATTATCCATTCCCTGAATCAGCCTTGGAAAAATGTAGTCGGAAATATAAGTTGTCACTACCGCAATGTTTCTGGACTTTTTCATATGGCGCATTTTCTCGGAACAAAAAGTTCCTTTTCCATGGCAGGCTTCTATATAGCCTTCCTGTTCCAGAAGACTAAGTGCCTTTCGCACCGTATGCCGGCTGAGGGAATATTGTACTGTAAACTGATTCTCTGATGGCAGCTTCTCTCCTGGCTGAATCCTGCCGGAAATGATTTTCTCTTTTAGTTCTTCCATCAGGGTAAAATATTTTGGCTTGCCATTTTCAGTCATTCTTCCTTCCTCCTGTTTCCATCTTACAACTTGTACGCACATACGGACAAGTTGTTGTGTTTGGATATTGTATATAAAATAATCAGCTACATTTTATGCTCTTTTAACAAATGTTGGGGATTCTAAAATGAAAGAAGTGAAAACATAAGATTTTATTTACAGAATGGCTATGTAAATCAACGCTTACATAGCCATCTGTTTTACACAAGTGTTATCTCATTTACACAATGGGCATCCGAAATTCATGCTTTCACAGGACCTTACCGCCTGCACGATAACAAACAACACTCGCGAAACATAACTTTTTCTTGTTTTATTACAATGTCTCAATCAGCGAGTCAATGTCTTCCATTTTCGTTGCCCAACTTGTTGCAAAGCGGACTACTGTATGACTATCATCATATTTTTCCCAGAAGCTGAACTTCACTTTTTCGCCCAATTCCTCCATTTTCTTATTTTCCAGGATAACAAAAATCTGATTGGTTGGGGAATTAATGAAAAATTCATAGCCCTTCTCTTTTAATGCAGCTTTCAGTTTTGCAGCGGTTTCAATAGCATTTTTACTGATTTCCAGGTACAAATTTCCTGTGAAAAGAGTATCAAACTGAATTCCAAGCAGTCTGCCTTTCGCAAGAAGCGCTCCCTGCTGTTTGATCATAGTAAAGAAATGTTTCGGTGCTTTCTTCGGAAAAACGACTGCTTCACCGCACAGGGCACCAACCTTGGTTCCTCCGATATAAAATACGTCTGTATAATTTGCAATATCTTTCAAAGTCACATCTGTCTCTGCCACCAGTCCATAGCCCAGTCTGGCTCCGTCCAGGAATAGCGGGATCTCATATTCCCTGCATACACTGGAAATATCTGCCAGTTCCTGCTTTGTGTAAAGAGTTCCGTATTCTGTCGGATGTGAAATATAAACCATGCCTGGAAAAACCATGTGATCATAGCTTCCGTCTGCGTAGTAGGTCTGGAGATAATCTTTCAGATCTGCGGCAGAAATTTTACCATTGTCCTGGGGAAGTGGAAGAACTTTATGTCCGGTAAATTCTATTGCTCCGGCTTCGTGCGCATTTACATGACCGGTAACTGCGGAAAGCACTCCTTCATACCGGTTCAACACGGACGCGATCACCACTGCATTTGTCTGGGTACCCCCTACCAGGAAATAGACCTCCCCATCTGGACAGCCACATGCCTCTTTTATTTTTTCCTTCGCTTTGTCACAGAAAGGATCCTGTCCATATCCCGGAACCTTTTCCATATTGGTTTCCATTAATCTTTTTAAGATTGCCTCATGAGCACCTTCGCAATAATCATTTTCAAAATACAACATGATGTAACTCCTTTGTTTCATATTTTTCACTTGTACCATACAGGTATATTTTACTTTGATTTCGTTTTTTAATCATATACCTGCCCTGAATTTTTTACAAGAAAAATGTTTCCGGATAACAGTTCCGTAACCAAATGGCCAATAAATTCTTTCTTTTATATAATTCAGGGTTGACATTCCCACCTTTGCCGAATTATAATTACCACAACAAAATACATTTGCAGTCACGCTTCAATAAAAGGGAGTAGCTGGCATATCAAATGCACTGTTTCTGTTTTAGTGCATTTTTGTATATGGATTTTCATGCGTCAGAACGGTAGACAGTTCCATGAATCTGTCGCCCGCAGAAAATTGAAATGGCAAGACTTTTATTACAATAGTCGCATATCTTCAGATATGCAGTATTGTAATAAAAGTCTTTTTTATACCCCAAAAACAGGTTATAAAATTCCTTCCCTACAAAGCTTTCATTTTTATAACAATATTAACATTATGCAAGTATTTTTATCTATTTAAGCACTTACATTCAAACACCCAAAAGGAGGAAAAAGAAATGGAATTTTTAACAGACGGAATCCTTGCATTAACCTGGCAGCAAATTGTGATGTTTGCCGTCGGAATCACCCTGATCTGGCTGGCTATCAAAAAGGGATTTGAACCAGCCCTGCTTCTGCCAATGGGCTTTGGTGCCATACTTGTGAACCTGCCTTTTTCCGGAGTTTTAAACCAGACTCTGGCTGGCGGGATCCAGGCAAACGGAGTCATTGAATGGCTGTTCCATGTGGGAATTGAAGCCTCAGAAGTCATGCCGATTTTACTTTTCATCGGAATTGGCGCTATGATCGACTTCGGTCCCCTGCTTTCCAATCCCTCTTTGTTCCTGTTTGGCGCAGGTGCACAGCTTGGAATTTTTGCTGCAATTTTACTGTCCACCATCCTTGGATTTGACCTAAAAGACGCTGCTTCTATCGGAATCATCGGTGCTGCCGACGGACCTACTTCCATTCTGGTATCCCAGGTCCTGAATTCCAAATATATCGGCGCCATTGCAGTTGCCGCCTATTCCTACATGGCACTTGTCCCAATTGTACAGCCCTTTGCCATCCGGCTTGTCACTACAAAGAAGGAACGCTGCATTCACATGGAATATAATCCGAAATCCGTTTCCAAAACCATGAAAATTGCTTTTCCCATTATAGTTACTGTAATCGTTGGGCTGGTAGCACCTCAATCTGTTGCGCTGGTTGGATTTCTCATGTTCGGCAACCTGATCCGGGAATGCGGCGTCCTGGGCACCCTGTCCGACACAGCCCAGAATATTCTGGCAAATCTGATCACCCTGCTTCTTGGAATCACCATTTCCTTCAGCATGCGTGCAGACCAGTTTGTAACAAAAGAGACTTTACTGATCCTGGTGATTGGACTTTTTGCTTTTGTCATGGACACCATCGGCGGCGTTCTCCTGGCAAAATTTATGAATCTTTTCCTGAAAAAAAAGATCAACCCAATGATTGGCGGTGCCGGAATTTCTGCATTTCCAATGTCCTCCCGAGTTGTTCAGAAAATGGCCATGGAAGAAGATCCCACAAATGTAATTCTCATGCAGGCCGCCGGTGCCAACGTGTCCGGACAGATTGCTTCTGTAATCGCAGGCGGCATGGTTATCAACCTGGTCACAAAATTTTTATAAAAAAATTTTTATAATGAGGAGGGTCTTATCTATGAATACATCCAATATCATTATTGCACTTGAAATCATGGCAAAAGGAATGGCAGGAATCTTTACTGCCATTCTGTTCATCATTCTTTGTGTATGGCTTCTCGGAAAAATCGGAAAATAAATACTCCAATATATCTATAGCGCTTCTCTTTTCATCCCCGACAAAAAACGAGCCAAGGTCACATGCAGCATTGACCTTGGCTCAATATTTTTACTAATACATCGTTTCGTAAATAACTATACCAATCGCGTAGGATGTAGATCCGAGTGTGCAGGTCTAAAATCCACATTTTCTCTCTGTTACTCTACTGCATCAGCAGCATTCTCAGAGGCAGAACCGGGCTCCCCATCATAATTTTCCAGGAAAGAATGTCTCACACCATATTGTTTATATCCCACAACTGTATCAATATTTACATTCTCTACGCTCTTGAAAATGTTGCCCTCTACAAACGGATTCACCTTTTTCAGGTCACGGATCAGTTCCTTGATTTCTACACGTTTGGAGCGATTTTCGTTATTGCAGGTAGTGCAGGTATCTGTAAATTTACATGCACACTGAATAAAATGGAGATCATTGTAGTCACGCCATGCCTTAATATCATCCTCCCGCACCAGATACAATGGACGGATCAATTCCATTCCCTCAAAGTTGGTGCTGTGAAGCTTGGGCATCATAGTCTGTACCTGGGCACCGTAAAGCATGCCCATAAGAATGGTCTCAATCACATCATCATAGTGGTGACCCAGTGCAATCTTGTTGCAACCCATTTCTTTTGAAAAAGCATAGAGATGCCCGCGGCGCATTCTTGCGCAAAGATAACAAGGAGATTTCTCCACATTAAATACAGACTCAAAAATATCAGACTCAAAAATACGAATAGGAATATTTAACCTTCTGGCGTTTTCCTCGATTACCTGACGGTTGGCCGGACTGTAGCCCGGATCCATAACCAGAAATTTCACCTCGAAATCAAATTTATTATGAAGCTTCAGTTCCTGGAAGCACTTTGCCATCAGCATAGAGTCCTTGCCGCCGGAAATACAGACTGCAATCCTATCTCCCGGCTTCACAAGCTCGTAAGTATTGATTGCCTTGGTAAACCTGGACCAGATTTTTTTCTTAAATTTCTTGCGAAGACTGATCTCCACATTTTTCACAAAATCTTCGTCCTGTGAACTCTTCATGGCATCCATAAGCCAGGCAATGTACCCTTTCTCAAGGCTTACTGCATCCAGCCCCTCTTCCTCGAGCTTCTTAGCGATTTCTTTACTATTGATTCCGCGGCTGCAGCAAATAACCAGTTTTCTGGTCTTATCCACTTCCGGATTCTCCATGATTTCCTCTGGCTTACAGGCCAAAGCCCCCTTAACAGCGCCATGGGAAATCTCAATCTCGTCGCGGACATCAATGATCTGATAGGACTCCGCTGGTAACTTTTTTAATTCTTCTATTGTTATACTGCTCATTTAAATCCTTCCCTGAATATATTCTATAATGTCCATACTTTATATCACGATCTCAACAAAACTGTAACTCGTTCCTGCTCAGAAGAAACCTTGCTGAATATGATTGTTACTGTTCACTGGTCACGTTCCGCGAGGCGTTTTTTGTGAACAAAGTTCACAGAAAACCCGAGAATTGCGGCGCGAAATCATGCGAATGCATGATTTCTGTGCATCGCGAAGCGCGTTACTGTGAACGGAGTGAACAGTAACATATGATTCTCTAAAGCATGTCCGACATTTTTTTGTTACAAAACGGACATGTCGTCTATCGGCGACATCTCTATATATGAAAATCAGCTGCTGTGCGCCTGCGACACTCCCGCATCTGCCGTTCGTGACGTTCATAGTATCATGTTAATTCCGATTTTTTATCAGTGACACAATAAACAAAATCAACGCCAGTACCGCAAAAAACGGAATCACTGCCACCAGAATATGAAACAGCAAAAAGACGACTATCAGCAGGATCACCACGCCCAGAAGTTTGCTGTACCAGGTATCAAACCGCCATACATGTACATGATTCCGGCTGGAGCTCTGGGTATTCTGTGCGTCATCCGAATAGGTGCTGTACTCCTCATAATCCAGCTGCCCGTTATCCACATCTGTATCCAGCAAAGTCCTGGCGATCAGCCTGGGATCTCCAAGTTCATCAAGAACCTGCTGCTCATCGCGTCCACTACGTACCTGTGACTGAATATAATCTTCATAGTAACGCACATGCGCCGCCACCTTACCCTCATGCATCTGTCCGGACAGCTGACTTCTCAATGTATCCAGAAATTCTGTTCTATTCATTCAATTATTCAACCTTTCTTATATAAAACCACGAATCATTATCCTGTTTCAAACAGGCTCTGTGCATTTTCTATTCTAACAATACTTGCCCTCATACGCAACTATCCAAGTCATAAAATTTTTATGAAGTCAGAAGCGGAGATTGTATTTTTCAATTCGGGTAGATTTTATCCACGTTCAAAGCATTTGTTATTTTTCACAAATATACATCGTCTTTTTTGACAATAATGCTGTCTGTTAATTTATTGACAAAATGTTTTTTTAATGATACAATGAACACATCAATTGAAAAGCTTCTGAATACTGACGGATCGTGGAGTTAACCACAGGGACTTCAGGAGCAGATCATGAGGATTACTGTTTACAGCTGCTGCACCATATTTTGCAGACAGCATAGGCAGTAATTTCCAGCCGACCGTCTGGGCAGTATTTGAATCATCAGATACTGCCCTTTTTTTACCGGGAGGTACCTCTGACATGAGGGAAATACCGTTGTCTTTTTAAGAAGCGGTCATATAAAAACCATTTAATCTTACACAACGAAAGGAGCTTTTATTATGGGGTTTAAAAGTGACATCGAAATCGCACAGGAATGTGAAATGAAACCAATCACTGAGATTGCAGCTAAAGCAGGTATTGAGGACAAATATCTTGAGCAGTATGGTAAATACAAAGCAAAAATCGACTACAATCTTCTGAAAGAAACAGATAAGAAAGATGGCAAACTGATTCTGGTTACCGCTATCAACCCGACTCCTGCCGGAGAAGGAAAAACCACTACTACAGTTGGTCTGGCAGACGCTATGCAGAAGCTTGGCAAGAACGTTATGGTAGCTCTTCGTGAGCCATCCCTTGGACCGGTATTCGGTGTAAAAGGCGGTGCAGCAGGCGGCGGATATGCCCAGGTAGTTCCAATGGAAGATATCAACCTTCACTTCACAGGTGACTTCCACGCAATCGGCGCAGCAAACAACCTTCTTGCAGCAATGATCGATAACCATATTTTCCAGGGCAATGCTCTTAACATCGACCCACGTAAGATCACATGGAGAAGATGTGTAGATATGAACGACCGTCAGCTTCGTAATGTAGTAGACGGACTTGGCGGAAGAACAAACGGTATGCCTCGTGAAGACGGCTATGACATCACGGTAGCTTCCGAGATCATGGCTGTTCTCTGTCTTGCAAGTGATATCAAAGACCTGAAAGAAAGACTTTCCAGAATCATCATCGGTTATACATATGGCAAACCGTCAGAGCAGAAACCGGTAACAGCTGGTGATCTTCATGCAGAGGGTGCTATGACAGCACTTCTGAAAGATGCTCTGAAACCAAACCTTGTTCAGACACTGGAGCATGTACCTGCAATCGTTCACGGCGGACCATTCGCAAACATTGCTCACGGATGTAACTCCGTAACCGCTACCAAGATGTCTCTGAAGCTTGCTGATTACACCATCACAGAGGCTGGATTCGGTGCTGACCTTGGTGCCGAGAAATTCCTTGATATCAAATGCCGTATGGCTGGTCTGAAACCAAATGCAGTTGTTATCGTTGCTACTGTCCGTGCACTGAAATACAATGGCGGCGTTCCGAAGGCTGATCTTAACAATGAGAACCTTGAGGCTCTTGAGAAAGGTCTTCCAAACCTTCTGAAACACGTAAGCAACATCAAAAATGTTTACAAGCTTCCATGTGTTGTTGCAATCAATGCATTCCCGACAGATACCAAGGCAGAGCTTGACCTGGTAGAAGCAAAATGTAAAGAGCTTGGCGTTAATGTTGCACTTTCTGAAGTATGGGCAAAAGGCGGCGAAGGCGGTATTAAATTAGCTGAGGAAGTAATCCGTCTTGTTGAAGAGCCAAACGACTTCACATATTCCTATGAGCTTGAAGGCTCTATCGAAGATAAGCTGAACCAGATCGTTCAGAAAATCTATGGCGGTAAGAGAGTTGTTCTTACAGCTAATGCTCAGAAGCAGGCAAAACAGCTGGAAGAGCTTGGATTCGGAAACTGCCCGATCTGTGTGGCAAAAACACAGTACAGCTTAACAGATGACCAGACCAAGCTTGGTGCTCCGACAGGCTTTGAAGTAACTGTTCGTAACCTGAAGATTTCTGCAGGTGCAGGCTTCATCGTAGCCCTCACAGGAGAGATCATGACCATGCCAGGTCTTCCAAAGGTTCCGGCTGCTGAGAAAATCGATGTAGACGAAACAGGTAAGATCACAGGACTGTTCTGATTTTTACATGTCAGCCAGGTTTCCGTGTAAACATGGATTTGGCACGTTGCTCACAAAAATCAACGCCCGGGAGACCCAAACTCCCGGGCGCTTTTTACATACAAGCAAAGTGTATCCTTTGAAAATAAAATAAAGGATTTTATCAGCCTGCCAGGGACAGACGCCCTGGCAGTATTATGTATATTACTTATTTCAGCTTCTCCCCTGTAAGCATCTCATATGCCTGGAGATATTTGTCGATTGTCTTGTCCACGATTTCCTGTGGAAGAGTCCAGTCGTTGTCCGGGTTTGCTTTCAGCCAGTCACGGGCAAACTGCTTGTCAAAGGATGGCTGGCCATGACCTGGCTCATATCCATCTGCCGGCCAGAATCTGGAGCTGTCCGGTGTAAGCATCTCATCACCAATAACAATATTACCATTTTCATCAAGTCCAAACTCAAATTTGGTATCTGCAATAATAATACCTTTGCTTAAAGCATACTCAGCACATTTTTTATATAATGCGATGGTGTAATCACGAATCTTCTCTGCATACTCCTGACCATGTCCCGGATAGTATTTCTCAAGATGGGTAACGCTCTGCTCAAAAGAAATATTCTCATCGTGGTCGCCGATCTCAGCCTTGGTAGAAGGTGTGTAAATAGGCTCAGGCAGCTTGTCAGACTCTTTCAGACCTTCCGGAAGAGTAATTCCGCAAACTGTACCATTCTTCTGGTAGCTTGCCCAGCCGCTTCCAGTGATATATCCACGAACGATGCACTCAACCGGGATCATATCCAGCTTGCGGCACATCATGCTGTTTCCGTCAAACTTATCCTGCTGGAAAAACTCCGGCATATCTTTTACATCAACAGAAATCATGTGGTTCGGCAGGATATCCTGGGTCATATCAAACCAGAACTTGGACATCTGTGTAAGAACAGTGCCTTTCTTCGTCACTTCGTTGTTCAGGATCACATCAAAACAGCTGATACGGTCTGTCGCAACCATGATCAGGCTGTCTCCGTTGTCGTAAATCTCGCGTACTTTGCCTTCTTTAACTGGCTTCATTTCCTGCATAGCTTTACACCTCATCACTTTTCTATTTTTCATTTTTGTAAAAGTCCCAAAGGCATGACTGTTTCACAATCTCAGCCTGCCTGTCTCCGCTTTTACAGCACCCAATTATTTTACCATTTTGCAAACAAAAAAACAATTCTCTTAAATGCCGAAATCAAGGCATCTTTTCCCGAAATCCATGTGAATCTTCACATGTAACCATTCAAAGTGATTGATTCCTGCACTATCTTCGTTTTATAATAAGAAAATATAACCAGCAGGATACTCTGCCTGCGAGGGACATTTCAGCTCACAAAACTAATTTACCATATATTCCAGGAGGCACTATGATCTATAAATTTGCAGCCGCCGACATGGACGGTACTTTATTAAATGACAAAAACGAAATTACACCATACACCATCGAAATAATCCGGCAGGCAGCCGCGCAGGGACTGATTTTCTCCATTTGCACCGGGCGCCCCATTCAGGGAGTGGAGCGCTATCAGAAACAGCTGGGCATTCAGGGACCTGTGATCACTTATAATGGGGCTATGATCCTGGATTCTGCTGACGGACGCGTTCTGTATAGACAGGAGCTGAAAGCTGACGATGCGCGTCTGATTCTGGAAGCAGGACTGAACTATGATACTACCATGTGCATCTGGTCGGACAATAGATTATATGGGAACAAGCTGAATAACCGGATTCAGGAATACAGCCAGGCTACCAAGGTAACGCCCCTTCTCATGCCATCTATCGACGAGCTTTTGGCGCAGGGGATTACGAAAATTCTCTGGTATGACGATGTTTCCCAAATTCAGCAAATAGAAAAAGAGCTACGGAAAACAGCTCATTTTCATAACGTAACTTTTTGCACCTCCAAGCCCTTCTATCTGGAGTTCTTCAGCAGTAAGGTGTCAAAGGCTGCAGCTATTGATTGCATTGGTAAGCTCTACGATTTCACCCCCGCTGAAACTATCGCTATCGGCGACGGTTTCAATGACCTCTCCATGATCCGCTATGCTGCCCTTGGCGTTGCCATGGCAAATGCACCAGATGGCGTGAAAGAGTCTGCGGATTATATCACTGCACGCACTAACAATGAGGATGGTGTTGCAGAAGTTCTGGAGAAATTTGTTTTATAGAATCATGACTATACAAAAATGGTGATTGTGTTAATTATTTCACATTCAACACAATCACCATTCTATTAATCTGTTTTAAACCAAATTTTGTCCGCCTTGCTATATCTCTTACAGATTCTTAAACAGCGGCTTCATAGCCGGATACAGTTCTTTGAACTTCTGGTATCTCTCCTCATATTTCGCAGCCAGTTCTGGAGTAGGCTCTACAGTATCCACTACTTTTGCAAGCTTCTTGCCAGCAGTCTCAACGTCCGGATAAACACCGCATCCTACTGCTGCCAGCATAGCACCGCCAAGGGATGGTCCCTCTTCCACTTCCAGAACGTCAACCTTAATATTCATAACATTTGCAATAATCTGCTTCCACAGCGGGCTCTTTGCACCACCGCCACAGATCTTGGTACGCTCAATTTTAATTCCAAGACTCTTTGCAACCTCCAGAGAATCACGAAGTGCGAAAGCAACTCCCTCCAATACAGCCTGAGTCATATCTGCTCTTGAGGTGTCCATGGACATGCCGAAGAATACGCCTCTTGCATCTGGATCGTTGTGTGGGGAACGCTCGCCCATCAGGTATGGCAGGAAGAATACGTGATTCTCACCAAGCTTCTGGATAGGCGCCTGCTCTGCTGCGAAGTCCTTCGTTCCAAGAATCTCCTCGGCCCACCATTTATTACAGGAAGCAGCGCTGAGCATACATCCCATCAGATGATAGCTTCCATCTGCATGGCAGAAAGAATGAAGGGCATTGTGCTCATCTACACCAAAATTCTTGCTGGAAATAAATACAGTTCCAGAAGTACCAAGGGAAATATTGCACTGTCCATCACCAACTGTTCCAGTACCAACAGCTGCTGCCGCATTGTCTCCAGCACCAGCGATAACCTTTACATTCTCAGAGAAGCCAAGCTCTTTAGCAACCTCTGGCTTCAGTGTTCCAACAACCTCCCAGCTCTCATAAACCTTCGGAAGCTGCTCCTCTTTCACACCGCAGATTTCCATCATTTCTTTAGACCAGCAGCGATTCTTTACATCCAGAAGAAGCATACCTGAAGCGTCAGATACATCTGTGCAGAAGGAGCCGCTTAAACGATAAGCCAGGTAATCCTTTGGAAGCATGATCTTCACAACTTTTGCAAATTTCTCTGGCTCATTTTTCTTCATCCACAGGATCTTCGGAGCAGTAAAGCCTGCAAATGCGATATTTGCAGTATACTGGGAAAGCTTGTCCTTTCCGATCACATTATTCAGATAATCTGTCTCTTCAGAAGTACGTCCGTCATTCCACAAAATTGCAGGACGAATTACCTGATCCTGATCATCTAAAGTTACCAGTCCATGCATCTGTCCGCCGAAGCTGATTCCGGCAACCTGGGAGCGGTCAATGCCCTCTGTCAGTTCTTTCATACCAGCCATACTCTGGGTATACCAGTCTTCCGGATTTTGCTCAGACCAGCCCGGATGCGGGAAAAATAATGGATATTCTTTTGATACGATATTACAGATTTTTCCGGATTCTTCCATAAGAAGAAGTTTTACTGCGGAAGTACCAAGATCAACACCGATAAAATACATTTTTATCCTCCTTAAGTTCATGCCTTAGGCGTTCCTTCTAGGCTTTCCGGCCAGAACCCTCTTAGAATGCTCTGCCCGCCTATTCTAAAAACAGCCGTACCGCATAAAGTGGTACGGCCGTTTCTATATACGCCTATAATTCTATTCAAATCGTCCCTCCCTGCTTTTTAAGCAAGAAGCAATCATTCTACATTGCTCTCAACTTTGTACACAGCAATTACTTACTGTTTATTTAAGCATTAGCCCCATGGATTCTCTGTAGGATATCTTACACCAGCTGGCTGGTTGTAACCGATCTTCTTAACATCAAGTCCAAGGAATTTCACTACTTCGTAGAATGCCTTTCCATAATGTCCGAACATAACTGCACCGTGATGCGGGTAGTTGCCCTCGATCAGTACGTGACGGTAGAATCTTCCCATCTCTTTGATTGCGAAGATACCAATACCACCAAAGGATCTTGTAGGTACGTCAAGAACTTCACCTTCTGCAACATAAGAAACAAGCTCTCCCTCAGAGTTGCACTGCAGACGATAGAATGTAATATCAGAAGCAGCGATATCTCCCTCCAGAGTTCCTCTTGTGAAATCTGGCTCAGATCCTTCCGGCTCAAGAAGTCTGTGCTGGATCAGCTGATATTTAACAGCTCTGGAATCGCACATCTTGCAGGCCGGAGTATTTCCGCAATGGAAGCCCATGAATGTATCGGTAAGCTTATAATCATATTTGCCCTTGATATCCTCATCATAGATGTACTGAGGAACGGAGTTGTTGATGTCAAGCAGTGTAACAGCGTCATTGGAAATGCAAAGTCCGATGTACTCGCTAAGAGCTCCGTAGATATCAACCTCACAGGATACCGGGATTCCTCTTGCAGCAAGACGGCTGTTTACATAGCATGGCTCAAATCCAAACTGTGACGGGAATGCAGGCCAGCATTTATCAGCAAATGCAACGTATTTTCTTGCTCCCTTGTGAGCCTCAGCCCAGTCAAGAAGAGTAAGCTCAAACTGTGCCATTCTCTCACTAAGGTCAGCATAGTATCTGCCCTCGCCCATCTCCTTCGCCATATCTGCACAAACTTCCGGGATACGAGGATCGTTCTCATGCTCTTTGTATGCAACCAGAAGGTCAAGTTCAGAGTTCTCTTCAATCTCAACGCCCAGCTCATAGAGTCCTTTGATCGGTGCGTTACATGCGAAGAAGTCCTGTGGACGTGGTCCAAAGGTAATGATTTTCAGGTTACGAACACCGATAACGGCACGTGCAACTGGTACGAAGTCAGCGATCATGGTAGCAATGTCAGTTGCAGTTCCAACCGGATATTCCGGAATATAAGCTTCAAGATGACGCATCTTTAAGTTGTAGGAGCAGTTCAGCATACCGCAGTAAGCATCACCACGACCATTGATCATATCGCCATCGCCCTCAGCAGCAGCTACATACATGCAAGGTCCGTCAAATCTCTCAGCAATCAGGGTCTCTGGAGTCTCTGGTCCGAAGTTTCCAAGGAAAACAACAAGTGCATTACACTCAGCTTTGTTTACATCCTCGAGAGCCTTCTCCATGTCTTTCTCATTCTCAACAGTTACTGGACATTCATAAAGCTCACCCTTGTAAGCGTCCATGATAGCTGCGCGTCTCTTCTCAGAAAGCTGAATCGGGAAACAGTCACGGCTTACTGCGATTAATCCAAGTTTTACTACTGGTATATTGTTCATAATAGGTATTCCTCCATATTTTAATTTTTTAAGAAACTTTCAATTGTGGTAGCTATGTAAGCTCCTCAGGTCTCAATATTCATTTTTCAAACAGACTTTAGTAGTTACCCCCCAACAACGTGTCGGTTTATCTTCTGAAAAAAAATGAGCAACTATGAATTATTTTATCAGTCAATTGTGATATTCTCACCCTTCAGACCATTAAATGCGCCAGCGATCTTCGCATCCTCATGTGCGATCAGCCATTTGTTCTTGGCTGTCATCAAGCTGTCCTCTCCCGTCTTCTCAGTCTGGAAAGTAAGGTCTGTGTTAGTTCCTTTCGGAAGTACAACAACACACTGGAAACCGCCCTCATTCACATGACATGGTGCGTAGTGAAGTGTGGTAGCGTATACCTCGATTCCGGTTCCTGCCGGTACAAGGAATGCCTCGATCTTAGATGTATCATAGGTATGATCCGGCTCAATGTCCTGCTGATGTCCGATAAGAAGGACAAGATCTGTAACCGCTACATTGATCTCGGAATTACGATGATACTCCACTGCATTCAGCTTCTTGTTATGGCCGTTGCAGTATCCGATCTGGACCGGCAGCCCGCCGTATCCCTTATTCTGCAGGTCCTTCATAATATCCAGTGCCTCCAGCTCCTCAACAGATGGAACATAGATTACGTCCTCTGGAACCGGAGTGTGTTTCATCTCCTTGATAAGACCTGTAAAGTCGTATCCCTCCAGCACCTGTCCATATTTACGGAATGCCGGATCTGTTACTTTCTGAATCTTCACGATTAACCTCCTTTTGCGCATATCAGAATGCGGACATGGCTGCTATCTGCCACTCTCACAGCAGTCCAACATGCTCATACTCAAGATTCCCGAACCAGCTGCTGACCTCAGTCTGCCCTGGTTCTTTCTGCATGAAAAAAGCATACCATATTCTGGTATGCTTTACGACGGTTTTCTTGTCTTATCTATAGCACTTTTTTGACATTTTATTCTTTTGGAGTTGTATTAAATTTTTGTCTTACTTCGCTTGGAAGTCTGTTATATTTCTTCTGAAACTCTCTGGAAAAGGCTCTGCTGCTGGCAAAGCCGTTGTCCAGGGCAATCTGGCTCACTGTTTTCTCTGTATTCATCAGTTCCCGACATGCATAAGACATGCGAATTTCCTGTAAATAAGTCTTAAAATTGATTTTTGCATACTTTTTGAACATTCGCGACAAATAAGCGTCTGAATAGCCAAATAAATTTGCCATCTCAGAAAGTTTCAGTTCTTCTGTATAATGCTCACGCATATAAGTGGTAATTTTTGACAAAGCATCCAGTCGTCGGCTATCCTGAATTTCCTCCTGTGCAGCCTCGGTCTCACGATAATCCCTTACCATCAGGTACAAAATATTGTAGTACAGTGCCATAGTCCGGTACTCCCATCCTTCTTCACGGGCACGGTACACCTTATAAAGCTCCTCAATAAAAAATGCCAGCTTCCGGTTATCCGGAGCCTTGGACTTCTGATCCTTTGCTACACGGGCTGCACTTGTAAATCGGATAAACCGCTGGGCAGTAAAATATTTTTCGAACTGCTTTAGTGGAATCTGCAAAACCACAGTCTCATTTTTCCTGGGGGCGTGAATGGAGTGGATCTCATTGGAATTGATGATGATCAGCCCGCCAGCCTCCAGGGGGTACTCTTCTTCATTAAGAAAAAAAGTCAGTCTGCCTTTTAGCACTGCAAAAATCTCAATTGAGGTATGCCAGTGTTTTTCTCTTTCGTAATTGCCGTGTCCGCCTTCAAATAAAAAGATTTTGAAAGGAAGACCTTCGTTTGGTATGATCAATTCATGCTGAAATTCCAAGATTTCACCTCCGGCAGGTATATTTCTATAAAGCCGCGCCATTTTCTTTCAGTTCCGAACCGGCTAGAGCGTGTTTGAAAAAGGCTTTCTGCAAGATGTGCGTCACAATTTGTGGGAGATTTCGCTCGGATGAGGGCGCCGTAGCGGGCTACGGCAACCGAATTCGGGTGAAATATACCGCAAAGTGGGGCGTGCAGATTGCGGGAATGATTTTTCAAACACGCTCTAAAGTCTCTTGCTGTAAGAATATCATTTTCCCCTATATTTGACAATCCTGTTTCTTAGATTCTTTTTGGCTCCGCTGCCACGTCTTTTCTCGCTTCGTATTTTCTTAAATACAAGTTTTTTCTTATCTTGTATTTACCAGCTCAAACGCTTATAATTGAAATTAATTTTCAATATGTTATTTTTATTTTCGGGAGGTTTATCATGAAATTTATATATCCTGCTGTTTTTAAGAAAACCGAAGATGGTCGTTATAAGGGAACTTTCCCAGACCTGGAAGGCTGCTTCGGAGAAGGAGACACTTTAGACGAAGCTATCGAAAGCGCTAACGCTGCTGCATTCGACTGGATTTCTGTAGAGCTCTCCGAAGAAGTTCCAGAGCTGCCTCCGATCACAGATCCAGATGATATGGAATTAGAAGATGAGGATGTGGTCAGAAATATCCAGGTGAACATCCGGTTGTATGATGGGTGGGATGAATGAAGTTTACCGTGAGTGTTTGAAATGTCCGCTTACGTTCCAGACTTCACTGACTTACCTAATAAGTCCAAAATGGGGAGGCAAAGCCTCCCCATTAATTTTACCACTGTACCTGGTCAGAACCTTCTTAGTTACAAAATATTTTTGTTTTATCTTGCCTGCTTCTTCACTGCCACTGCAATGGACAGACCGGGAGCATAATATGGAATCAATGTAGCCTGCAGTGCATGATAAATATCAGCCTTTCCAGGCCATACGGTCTCCAGAAGATTGTTCTCTCTGTCCAGCTGGTGGAACCAGGAACCGTTTACGTGATCCAGAACTTTCTCATCCAGATATTTCATAAACTCTGCATAATCTGCTGCGTATTTCTCATTATCTGTTACATGGAACAGAACGGAAGAGGTGTTGATTGCTTCTGCAAGAGTCCAGTGCATTCTGTCATGGACTACAGGTTTGCCGTTCCAGTCTGTTGTGTAACAGATTCCCGGTTCACCGTCTGCATTCCATGCGTCAGCAACTGCACGGTTATACAGATTCTCTGCAGCTTCAATATAAGGTGCTGCGCCAGCCTTGTCCTCTTTATATGTAGAAAGCGCCCACTGTGTGATCAGTCTTGCCCACTCAATTCCGTGTCCCGGAGTTGCGCCGTATGGCTTAAACTGGTCGTCCGGGCGGTCTTTGTTGCATTCCAGATCCGGTACCCAGTCACTGGAAAAATGCTCCGGTATACGCCAGTTATTGTCCTTTGCCCATATCAGAACACGGTCGATGATCCTGCCTGCACGTACGCGATATTTCTCATCCCCGGTCACATCAGCTGCGGCAAGAAACGCCTCAACGGTATGCATATTTGCATTCAAGCCTCGATAGGAATCCAGCTCTGTAAATTCTGTGTTCCAGGTATCACAGGAAAGTCCTTCTTCCTCGTTCCAGAATCTCAGATCATAAAGTGCCAAGGCATCTTTCAAAAGCTCTGCTGCCCCTTCTCTGCAGGCCAACACGCCGGAAGAAGCTGCCAGAATTACAAATGCATGGGCATAGCACTGCTTGGTTGGAACAATTTCATTGTCCTTTGTAAGACCTGCATACCAACCACCATTTTGATCATCGTGAAGCTCGCCTCTAAGCCCCTTCAACGCTGCATCAGCCAATGCCTCGCTGCCTTCATGTCCAAGCATGGAACCAATGCTGTACACATGTGTCATACGGCTTGTGATCCAGGTTTCACGGTTACGGTCTTTCCAGGGAGTGCCGTCATCTCCAAGATAATAGGAGCTTCCTCCTGGTGACGGAAACTGATGTCCGAAGCTTAATAAGCCATCTCTAACATCCTGCAGAAATTTCTGATTTTCAGCTGTTCCAAGCTGATATTTATTCTCTGTAACTGCCATTTCTGTTTTCTCCTTTTATACTGTAATATCCTGTGAAAGTCCCGCTCTACAGCTGACTCTCATATATAGTGATGTCACAAATAAGCAACAAATCCGTTTTGTAATGATCTCCCACTTTGCAATCTTCATTTTACCTTATCTGGAAGGCCTTGAACAGAGGGGGGAACTTTGGCTTTTATGGGGATTTTTACTGTTTCACTTTTCTGACACAATTATACTCCCAGACGGGATTTCGGTCAATTTATTTAAGTTTCATCAAAACAGCCGCCATTAGTACGTTATGATATGATACCTCTAAAGTAGACAGATTAAATATAAAAATCTGTTACTTTGGAGGTATTTTTCATGCCAAAATCA